>JACRCS010000921.1 GCA_016218905.1 Deltaproteobacteria bacterium | reverse complement strand
TGAGACGGCCGACTCCATCGCTCTCGATGGGATCATCCGCGAAGTCGGGGCCCTCAAGCTCGAGCTGGGGAAGGTGCTCGGAAGCCTCACGGAAAGGCTCGAACGGGACACTGCTCCTGTGTCCGGGCAAGGCGGCGCGGGCGAGCCGGGCGGGGAGTGAACGCGCGATCGAGATGATCCGGGTGAGGGAGATATAGAAGAGCGGTCGTCGGTTATCAGTTATCAGTCATCGGTCCAGGCGAAGACCGAGACCGACAACCGATGACCGACGACGACGAAGACGGGGGCGGAGGCCCCCTTCTTTCGTCAGATCTCCAGCACGTTCGCCGAGACGTGGAGGCGGTCGAGGCGCCAGCGGGCGTCGTCGGCGGCTCCCTTGGGTACCACGACCCAGAAGCGCCCGTGCCGCTCCCTGGCATAGTCCGCGAAGTTCTTCCACTGGTCCGCCGTGTGCTCGTCGTAGATCGTATCGGCGGTCTCCACCTCGAAGACGTTGTGCTCCCGGCTGTCGCCGGTCACGTCCGGCACGTAGGTCTCGTCCTCAGGCGCGCCTTCGACCCGCGGCGGCCTGGCAAGGCCCGCCAGGTCCGCCCGGATCTTCCGGAATCCCTTCTTCTTCAGGTCGAGGACGAGTGACCGGACCATCAACATGTGGGCGAGTTTCGATGCGCGCACTGCCATGGCTGTCTCCCCTGTCGAACTAACGAAGCTCCAATGGACGGCCGCACTCTACTCCGAGCGCGGGGACGCCGAAATGCCCCGAGAGGCTAAAAGGCATACTGAGAAGGGTATTTTTGGAGACCCTATCGGCCCCGAGAACCGAGTTCTTGAACCCCGCGCCCCAGTAAGGGAGAATGGCGGCTCCTCGGCTCCCTCCCCTGCCCGGAGGCTCCTTGCGATCCCGTCTTCCCTGGCTCCCGCTCCTCGCCCTCGTGCCCGCGCTCCTCGGCGGCTGCTCCAACCTTCGCTACTACGCCCGCACCGTCGGAGGGCAGCTCGACATCTCGCGCCGGGCGCAGCCCATCGAGCAGGTCCTGGCCGACCCGGCGACCGACCCCGTCCTCCGGACGAAGCTCGAGGCCGTGGGAAGGATCCGCCAGTTCGCCACGAGCGAGCTCAACCTGCCGGAGGACGGCTACCGAACGTATGCCGACCTGGGCCGGCCGTACGTGCTCTGGAACGTCTTCGCCGCGCCCGAGCTCTCGCTCGAGCCCAAGCAGTGGTGCTTCCCGGTTGCCGGATGCGTCAACTACAAGGGGTACTTTTCCCAGGAGGATGCGGCGGCCTACGCCTCGAGCCTCCGCTCGGAGGGGTACGAGGTGTACCTGGGGGGCGTTCCCGCCTACTCGACGCTCGGCTGGTTCAATGACCCCGTGCTCAACACCTTCATCCACTATCCCGAGCCCGAGCTCGCCCGGCTCATCTTCCACGAGCTCGCGCACCACGTCGCCTACGCCAAGGACGACTGCGTCTTCAACGAGTCCTTCGCCACCGCGGTCGAGCGGGCGGGCCTCGAGCGATGGCTCGACAGGAACGGGGCAGCCGGCCAGAGGGAGACGCTGGAGAAGGCGGAAGTCCGCCGGACCGCGTTCTACGGCTTGGTGGGAGAGTACCGGGAGAGGCTTCGGGAGGTCTACGCCTCGGCTCGGAACGACGAGGAGAAGCGGGAGTCGAAGGGGCAGGTCCTGGTCGACCTCCGGGCCGCCTACGAGCGGCTCAAGGCGACGTGGGACGGCTACCGGGGGTACGACGCCTGGTTCGGCGACGGCCCCAACAACGCCCAGCTCGCCTCGATCTCCGTCTACACGCAGCACGTGCCCGCCTTTCAACAGCTCCTGACGAGCTGTTCGGGCGACTACCCCACCTTCTTCGAACGGGTCCGCGCGCTGGCAAAGCTTCCGAAGTCCCAGCGCGAGGCCCGACTCCGAGAGCTCCACGAGGGCGCGGAAGCGATCCGGAAGCCGGAGGAAGAGGGCCGCATCGCGGGGGCGAAGCGCGCGAGTAGACCTCGTGAACCTGAGACTCCGGACTGAGGGACTCCGGACTCCGGACTCTTCCGAGCCGCGGCTCCCGTCCGGCTGGCACCCTTCGCGAGTCGAGGCGCCGAAGGGCGCGGTGCTCGTGAGCCACGGTTTGAACTGCAGCCCCGGCGCAATGGGCGCCTTCGTGGAGGTCCTCACCCGGGCCGGGTTTCACGTCCTCCAGCTCGCGTTTCGCACCTGTCGCGCCCCTGCCGAGCGCTCCTCCTTCCACGAGCTCTGGCTGGAGGACTTCGCCGCCGGGTACGCGCGGCTGAGGGAGCTCTCCCAGGGGCTCCCCCGCTACCACCTCGGCTTCTCCCTCGGCGGCCTCGTCGGCACCGCCTTTCTCCAGCGCGATCCGGCCGCCCGGTTCGAGCGGGTGGTGCTTCTCGCTCCGGCCCTCTCGCTCCGCCCCGCCGCCTCGATCCTGCGGTTGCTCGTTCCTCTCGGCTCCCTCGGGCTCTCCCTGCCGAGCTTCTGCCCCGCGCGGTATCGGAACCGCCGCTCCACTCCCCTCGCCGAGTACCGGGCGCTGCTTCGGCTCGTCCGGGAGGTGGAGGACCTCCGGCCAGGGACGGGAGCCGCGACGATCCCGACGAAGGTCCTCATGGAACCGCGCGACGAGCTCGTGAGCTATCGGGGGGTGAAGCGATGGGTGCAGCGCAACGGCAGTCCCGGCTGGTGCCTCGAGCTCGTCCGGCTGGACCGGCAGCTCGGCCTGCGCCGGCCTCACCTGCTCCTGGACGAACTCGCGGTCGGGTCGTCGTGCTGGGCGCGGCTCACCCGGGAGATCCTCGAACACTTCGAGGGCTAGTGTCCCGCCTCGTCGGAGAAGAGCTCTTCGAACCGGGCCCCTCACTCCAGGGCCCGGTCCACTCCTGCGGGGCGGACCTGCAGCTCGAGCTCGACCTGCTCCGCCCGCTCCGTCTCCCGGGCGAAGGAGGCCCGCAGGCGCTCGTCCACGATCCGGGGCGTAATCAGAACTACGGTCTCCGTCTTCGTGCTCACGTCCTCTGTCGCGGTGAAGAGCCGCCCCAGGAGCGGTAGCGACCCGAGGAGCGGCACGCCCGAACGGTTCTGTGCGGTCCGGTTCTTGATGAGACCGCCGATGAAGATCGTCTGGCCGTCCTCGGCCAGGAGCTTGGTCGTCACCGCAGTCGTGCGTTTGGAGGGGATCCCCGCGGAGACGCTCCCAGAGCTCACTTCCGGGGTGACCTCGAGCAGGATACGGCCGCTGCGGTCGACGGAGGGCCTCACGCGCAGAATGACGCCGGACTCGAGGAACTGGATGCTCTCCGTCGTCACCTGGTTCACCGTCGTCGTCACCTTGTAGCCGAGGCGGTCGCCGACGATGACCTGAGCCTCCTGGTTCTCCAAGGCCAGCAGCTTGGGCGTCGAGAGGGTTCGAACGCGGTCCTTTATCGCCAGCAGGTGGAGTTGAACGTCCAGATTGCGGTTGGCGAACTCGAAGAAGAGCCCCTGGGAGTCAGGTCTGGCGAGGCCCTGGGTCCCGAAGCTCCCCTCCCCGCCTTCGGCGCGGAAGAGCTTCACCCAGTCGATCCCGAACGTCTCCCCCTCCTCCAGGGTGATCTCCAACGCCTTGGCTTCGATCAGGATCTGCTTCGGCTCGAGGTCGACTTCGGCGAGCAGGCCGTCGACGCGGGCGAGGAACTCAGGCAGGTCCTGCACCACGAGCAGGCCCCGGTCGGGGAGGACAGTGACCTGTCCATAGCGGGAGAGATGTTTGCGCACGATGCCCGCCACCGCCTCGACGTTGGAATACTGCACTCGGAAGCTACGGGTCCGCGTCAAGCTCGAAATCGAGTCTTTCCCCGCCTCCTCCCGCTTGAGGACCACGTAGGCGTTGTCGCGGCGCTCCACGGCGTACCCCCCCGCCTCGGCGATGGAGCGGACCGCCGCGTCGAGCTCCACGTCGTAGAGGTTCACGGAGATGGGCCCGACCACGTCCTTCGTGACGAGGAAGTTCACCCGGTGCGCTCGGGAGAGCATCTCGAAGACCTCGGCGATTTCGGTGTTGCGCACCGAGAGGCAGATCTTTCCCGACTGCGCCGCGGGTTCCCCGGCCGCGGCGAGAGTCGCGACCAGGAGGAGAGCCAAGCCGAGGCCGAGCCCCCGGCGCAACGCACCCGCCGCCACGCCTGAGAGGCCGCCGGATAGAGGGGCCTTGAGGGCCGTAATCGCGCCCGTCATCGCTCCTCCCCCAAGGCGAACGGGATCCTCGCCTGCGCGTTCTCCGACCCGGGCCCACGCTTCGCCCCCCCCGGACGGCCCATTTCCAGGACCCACGTCTCCCCGTCGCGCTCGAACACGGCCCTCTCCTCGTCGACACTGGCGAGGCGCCGGCCGTCGAACTCCTCCCCGAGGAGGACCACTGTTCCCCCGACGTCGGCCGCCGAGCGCTCGCCGGCGAGGAGAACTCCTTTCAGCTTCGGCTTCCACGCACGTTCCGGAGGGGCCGCAGGGCCCGGCTTCGGACTCGGGGCCGGCGCGGGCACTGGAGCGGGCGAGGGCAGCGCCGGCGCCGGAGGAGGGGCGGAGGGCGCCGCCGCGGTGAGGGGCAATGGCGGCGGCCGCAGAAGCGACGGAGGGGTCACGTTCAGGGTCGGCGGTACGAGCTCCGCAGGCCGGTGGAAGGGATTCCTCAAGACCCTTGCGGCTCCGCTCTCGTCGGCGAGAAGCGCTTCGGGCCGGGCGAAGAGGAAAAGAATAACCGCGACCCAGCGTGCCTTCACGTCACTGCACCGGGCGATAGGAGGCGAGCGTGAGCGTCATCCGGAGTTCCTCCGAGTTGGATTCGGGGCTGACCTGGACCTCCTTCGCCGCGATCGGGGCGAGCGAACGCCGGACCTCGCAGAGCCACTCGTAACTCTTCGCGTAGGGGCCGACCACCTGGACCGAGAAGAGCGTCTCCAGGAACGAGTCGACCTGCCGCGTGGGCCCCGGTGTAATGCCCGTCAGCCGGACCCCAGCTCGGCGCGCCGCCTCGTCCAGGCGCCCCAGGACGAAAGCCTGGAACCGGGGGGCGGGCACCGAGAACGCTTCCGTCCCGAGACGGCCCTCCAAGCTCTCCGCATCCCGACGGAGAGCCGCCGCGAGGGTCGGGTCCCGCCTCTCCATGGCGATGGACGCCTCGAGGGCGACTCTCGCGCCGCGGGCCGCCCGATAGGCAGCCAGCGGCCGGTTCAGAAGGAGTGCGTACGCGGCCACGAGGCTCACCAGGACGACGGCGGCCGCGGCCAGGTAGGGCGAGTCGGAGCGAAGGCGGGAGAGATGCTCCAGCACGGCTCAGCTCCGCACCGGCGGCCCGAGATCCACGGCCAGCTCAAAGTCCACGACCTCGGACGTCGCGTACCGCCGGGCTTCGGTCCGCTGCACGCGCACGGCGCGGACGCCGGGCTGCTCGAAGAGGCTTCGAACGAATCCCGAGAGGGCCGAATGCGTTCGGGCCTGTCCCACGATGGCAAGGGACGGGACCGGCGGCCCGGCGTTCGGAGACGGCGGCGCACTTTTGGCTTCTCCCCTAGCCGCCGAGCCGAAGGCCCAGCGCTCGAGCCACACGCCGCTTCCGAGCGCCCCGTCGATGATGAGGAAGACCTGCTCGGCCGGAAAGCCGTCCCTGAGGCCCGAGAGCGCCTGAAGCCGCCGCTCGGCTTGAGCCTTGCGCTCCGTGAGCTCACGGATGGAGTGCGCCCGGACTCGCTCCAGCGAGCGCTGAGCCGTGAGTCTCCGGAGCCCCTCCTGCTCGGAACGGAGCCGCTGCCCGACCACGGCCCTTCCGCCGATCAGGATGAGCAGGAGCGCGAGGTAGCCGGCGCCGAGGCGCCGCAGGCGCCCGAGGAGGGCCCGCCGCTTGCGATAATCGTCGGGTATCAGGTCGAGCTCAGCCAAGGTCGGCAAACCCCCGCAAGGCGCATCCGGCGGCGAGAACGAGCCCCACAACCGGCTTGACCCGCTCGAGAGGAGGGGTGGGCCGACTGCCGGGGAACGCTTCGAAGGGGTCCGGAACCTCCACCGGTAGCCCGAGCACCTCCTCCAAGAACCGGTCGGCGCCGGGCCAGCGTGCCAGCGCGCCGAGGAGGTAGACCCGCTCGGCTGACCCGCCACGGGTAACCGAGGCGAGGTACACGAGCGCCTTCGTGACCTCCTCGACCAAGGTGAGAAAGCTCGGCCGCAGGATCTCCATGAGTGTCGCGACCAGGGCGTGCTCCTCGCGGCGGCGATCCTCAGGCCGGCAGTAGACGCCCCACTCCTGGACGAGTCGCCGCGCCTGCGCAGGCGCGACCTCCAGGTGCTCGCTCAGCCTCCGGACCAGCTGGTTCTCGCCCATGCCGATCTCGCGGTTGGACATGAGCCTCCTGCCCCAGACTGCGTTGGCGTACGACTGCTCGGCGCCGACGTTGATTACGAGCACGTTGGGGTGGTTTCCCTCCTTCGGGATGGAGGCGACGAGGCGCCGGATGGCCACCGGGCCCACCTCCAGGGCTTCCGCCTCCAGCCCGGCCCGGCGCAGCAGTTCCAGATGCGCGATCACCTTCTCCCGCGGCGCAGCGACAGCCAGCGCCGAGCGCTCGGCATTCTGTTCGTCGGAGCGCACCTGGATGTAGTCCATGACCCAGCCGGTGAGGTCGGCTCCGAGCCGCTCCTGCAGGGCCTTCCCGACGACGTCGCTCTCCACCTGCCCGGGGCGCATCTCGTAGTTCAAGTGGACCATCTTCGCGTCCGAGGCAGGCAGGCACGTCACCACCCGGTTCCCCCGAAACGGTCCGCTCTGCAGCGCTTCGCGCACCAGGAGCCGCAACTGCGCAGGGGAGGCGAAGAGCGACTCCCGGTCGGCCGGATAGGAAACGCAGGCGGCTCCCCGCACGCCCAGCCCGCCGGGGCCGCTCTCGATCTGGACGAGGTTGAGCCGCTCCAGGGAGAACTCCAGCCCAAGGAGCCCGACTGATGGGACCCTCTTTCGGGAGCGGTACCGAGCCAGCCGCTCACGGACGGAGTTCACGAACCTTCGGCCCACCGCTGTCCCTCCTCCGAGCGGCCCCCCACGGGAGGCCGCCGAACCCGGGCCGGTGCCCTTCCGGGAGCCGGGGACTGCGTCCCTTATCGGGTAGGGGACGCGAGAGGTTGAGCGGGAGAAGGCGCGCCGCCGGAGTACGTGACGACGAGCTCCGGACGGTTCGCGTTGACACTGTTCCTGCTGGTGAAGTACGGCAGGTCCGAGGTCCGACAGAGGAGGAGGAAGCCGTTGTTTACGGACAGCCGGTCCACCCACTCCCGCACGACGGCGGTCACGTCGATCTCGAGCCAGCCGGGGGCGAAGCCCGCGGGCGCTGAGGTCGTGCCGACGACCGACGGGGCGTACGAGCCTCCCGGCGTGGTCCAGGCGAGGCTCGAAGTCCGCTTGTTCCACGTGGCGCCGTCGGCCTTGTCGGAACCGGTCTTCGTCCCCTCCGTCCACGCCTCTGTGAGCGCGTAGGCCTCTACCGGAATGGGCTGGCCCGTGGGCGCCGCGTTCCCCTCGGCGTAGAGGCGCAGCGTAGCCTTCTCGATGGACGCGGTCCGATCCACGGTCCTGACGTCGAAGGTGATGACGGTCCGGTACATCGTTCCGTAGAGCGCCAGGTTAGCGTGCGCTCCGTAGTTCTCGGTGGGCTCATTCAAGTTCAGGATCGTGTCCGCGACGCTGGAGAGGGTGAGCGGCGGTGGGGGCGGTGAACCACCGCCTGGGCCCGCCCCTCACGGGACCCGGTAGGCGATGCTCAATTTCGGGGCGAGGGAGGGGTCGGCGCCGTCTCCACTCGCGAAGACGGCGTTGACGACCCCCGTGTCTCCTTGCACGAGCAAGCCGTAGTTCGCAGCCGTCCCGTCCGACCAGTCCTGGACCAGCCCCGCCACCTCCCAGCTGTGCCAGCCGGAGAGGGAGGGGGAAACCGTTGTCCACGCGGTGACCGCCGGGGAGTAATTGTCCGGCCAGACCCAGGCGGTGGCGCCGTCCGCCGTTGCGTAGGTAGCGCCGTTCCCCGTAGCCGAACCGTTCCCCGTCCCCTCCACCCAGGCGCGAGCCATCCGGCGGACCGTGAACTTCCCGCTGGAGCTGCCGCCGTAGGACTGGAGGTAGAGGTCGAGCGTCGCGGCGTACACCTCCGCGCCGGCGGGGAGGCTCGAGAGATCGAAGCTGAGGAGCGCGTAAGCGTTGCGCCCGGACGTCCCGTCCACCGTGAGGGTGGGCGAGGCGCCGTAGTTCGCGGTCGGGTACTGCTGTTGGACGCTCGCGTCGTTGGCCGCCGGGCCGGGTTGGAGCTGCACTTTTCCATAGGTGACGTAGACGGTGACCCCGGCGGAGCGGACCGTCCGGGTCGTCCCGCTGGGGAGGGTACCGGTGGAGGTGATCGTCACCGGACTGCCCGACGTGGGGGAGACCGTCGCGCTGTAGCTGCCCGGCCCGAGAGCCGTCACCGGCAGGGAGGTGTATCCGGCGCAGTTGCTGCGGTCGAGGAACCAGCGCAGGTGCCGGAAGCCGGCTTCGGCGAGGAGAAACGCCTTCTCGGAGTCGGCCTCGAGCGCCGTGCGCGCGAGCCCCGCCGTGCCCTGGCGATTGAGGAGATACGCGAGGCTCGCCACGAGGGCGAGCGCGAGAAGGACCGGGAGGAGCACGAAGCCGGCCCGTCTCTCCCGGCGGCAGGACCCGCTCACTGGTATCCCCCCAGCCTCAGGCGGCGCCGGACGGAGACGCTCGTCCCGCCGGCACCGGTGAGGGTGATCTGGACCTCGAATTGCGTCGCCCTATCCTCCTTGACGAGCCGCACCTCAAAGCGGCTCACCCCTTCCGCAATGGTCTGCTCCACGTAGTCGCGCCCGTCTACGATCCCGTCACCGTTCACATCCCGCCCCGCCGGGACTCGTTCGCGCAGGCTCGTCCCGGCCACGTGGAAGGCCACGGTATCGAGCCAGTCCTCGTCCGGCCGGCCGTCCTTGTCGTCGTCCACCCCTCCCTTCGGGTCATCGTCCTTCTTCCCGTCGTTATCCTCGTCGCCCTTGGCCGGTCCGTCCTCATCGAGGCGCCCGTCCTCGTCGTCGTCCCCCGCCGCGCCGTCGTCCCCGGCACCGTCGCCGTCGTCGTCTACCCCCGCGACCCCGGCGCCGCCGTCGCCGTTGAGGTCGGACCCGGGATCTTCGTTGAGCTTTCCGTCCCCGTCGTTGTCCGCGTCCGCGACGCCGTCGCCGTCCCGGTCGAGGGTCGGGTCGAGGGCCGCCACGAGGACCGCCGAGGTAGGGTTCGTGAGGGTCGGGGCGAGCACCTGGCGGCTGTACCGGAGGGTCGCGCTCACGCGCTCCAGGGCGAAGCGCGCCTCCTCCTGGAGCCGGTTGCGTTCCTCCACGTCCCGGGAGAGCGCCAGCGTCCGGCCGACGAGGCCGCCGAGGGCCGCGAGGACGAGGGCGGCCACCGCCAGCGCGAGGAGCACCTCGACGAGCGTCAGGCCGCGCTGCGCGTCCCTCTTCATGGTCACGGTCCCGTCACCGTCTCCAGCCCCCCGGGGCGGCCGGCGTACGTCACCTTCACCCAGAGGAGGCCGCTGTCGCCCCCGGTCAGAGGGTCGTTGTCTCCGTCGGCGTTGTCCGCGTCGTAGCGGGCGAGGTAGACCGAAATCAGGGGAGCGGAGTAGCTGCTCGGCACCGCGC
>JACRCS010000920.1 GCA_016218905.1 Deltaproteobacteria bacterium | reverse complement strand
GATGTCCTTGGAGAGGAGCGTCGCGTCATCGTCCGTGATCCGGTCGTTGTCGACGATGATCCGGATCTCCCGGCCGGCCTGGATCGCGTAGCACTTGGAGACGCCGACGAAGGAGTTGGCGATACGCTCGAGGTCTTCGAGCCGCTTGACGTAGGTCTCGAGCATCTCCCGGCGGGCCCCCGGGCGCGCCGCCGAGAGGGCGTCCGCGGACTGGACCAGGACTGCGATGATCGACTCGGCTTTTACGTCGTCGTGGTGCGCCGCGATCGCGTGCACGATCTCCTTCGGCTCTCCGTACTTCCGCGCCAAGTCGGCGCCAATCGTCGCGTGGGACCCCTCGATCTCGTGGTCGACGGCCTTGCCGATGTCGTGCAGCAAACCCGCCCGCTTCGCCTGCTTCACGTTCAGGCCGAGCTCGGAGGCCATGATTCCGCAGAGGAAGGCGACCTCCAGCGAGTGGTTGAGGACGTTCTGCGCGAAGGAGGACCGGTACTTGAGCCTGCCGAGGAGCTTGATGGACTCGGGGTGGATGCCGTGCACCCCGACATCGAAGGTGGCCTGCTCGCCGGCGTCCTTGATCTCCTGCTCGATCTCCTTCGTCACCTTGGCGACCACCTCTTCGATCCGGGCGGGGTGGATGCGCCCGTCGGCGATCAGTCGCTCGAGGGAGACCCTCGCGATCTCCCGGCGGACCGGGTTGTAGCCGGAGAGGAGCACGGTCTCGGGCGTATCGTCGACGATGAGGTCGATGCCCGTCGCCGCTTCGATGGCCCGGATGTTCCGGCCCTCGCGGCCGATGATCCTGCCCTTCATCTCCTCGCCGGGCAACTGGACGGAGGTGACGGTCTTCTCGGCCACGTACTCTCCGGCGTAGCGCTGGATGGCGAGGCTGATGATCTCCTTGGCCTTCTTGTCCGCGACCTTCTTCGCCTCCTCTTCGATCTCCCGGATGTTCTTCGCGGCCTCGTGCCGCGCCTCGCTCAGGAGCGTCTCCTTGAGCTCGGTCTTGGCCTCCTCGGCGCTCATTCCGGAGACCTTCTCCAGGTAGCGCAACGCCTCCTGACCGCGAGCGTCGACCTCCTGTTGGAGCCGATCGATCTCGTCGCTGCGTTTCTGGAACGCCTCCTCGCGCTCGCCGAGCCGGCCCTCCCGGTTGTCGATGTTCTCTTCCTTCTTGTCGAGAAGCGTCTCGCGCTGGAGGATTCGCTTCTCCTGGGAAGCGAGCTCGCCTTTGCGCTCCTCGACTTCCCGATCGAGGCGCTCCCTCTCGGCGAACGCCTCCTCCTTGGCCCGGAGCAGGGCCTCCTTCTTCAGGATCTCGGCTTCCTTGCGCGCTTCTTCCAGCACGTCGGCAGCCTCCGAGCGGAGACCCACGCCCTGGCTTTCGGAGCGCTTCTTCGAGATCAAGGCTCCGGCGGCGATTCCGATCGCGGCCGCCACAAGGATCAAAACGACGAGCACACCCATCGATCCCAAGAGACACTCTCCTCTTTAGCGAAGGGCCCGGCGGGCCCGGACTTGGGGTAGGACGGAAAAACGGGATGGAACGAAAGCGATCGATGTCCGGAGGGAGGTCAGGGAGCGGGGGCAGTAGTGCGGGCTGGCCGCCGAAGAGAGTGCCGCGCGGAAGAGGTCCCCCGCTTGTGCCGTGTCCTTAAGGTCCTGTTGAACCTTTCGTTGGAAAGGTGGGCGTCCTGTAGCCGCTTCATGGACTCCCCGAAGGGCTTGCCATCCACGGCCAGAGCGGACCCCCGACAGGCTTACGTTGGCTCAACGGTTTCCATTGGATCACGAACACAGCAGGGGAATGCACACACACTCTTAAGACGAACACGCGGCAGGCGAGACGGCGGCGACGCGCGACGCGAGCGCTTCGGCCCGGGCGTCCACCTCGGCCGCCAAGCGTCTGGTCTCTGCTTCCGCCGTCACGACCTCGCTCGCCAGATGGAGCGCGGCGAGCACTGCGACCTGGAGCGCCGACCCCGCGGGATGACTCGTCGCCACTTCCCGCATCTTCGCGTCGACGACCTCAGCAACCTGCCTCACGTGCTCTTCGCCGGCCTCCGATCGGACTGCGTATCGTTGGCCGAAGATCTCCACCTCAAGAGCCATTGATTCCCTATAGCCCGGATTCTCCCTCTTCCAAAGTCTCGAGCCGCTCGACCTTCTCGACGATGGGGCCAAGTCTCTCTCGGATCAACACACGTTCCCGCCGTAGTTCCTCGACTTCTCCTTCCAGATCACTCAAGCGTCTGCTCTTGTCTTCGAGCCTCTTCTCCAGGACGCTCTTTTCCTCCTCAAGCTGAACGAATTGTTGGATGAACCCTTCCAGCAATTCTTCAAGAAGGCCCAGCTTTTCCAACGGCATACGCACCTCCGGACCGATTTTCATGGTAGACGGCGGGAGGTTTCAAGTCAAGCAGCAATCCCCGGACGGGGGTGGCGTGCCGGCCCCGGACCGGGCGCTCACGTTCCCAGGGTGAGCTGCGAGGCGACTGCGCGCAGGATCGCCTCCAAACGGTCTCCCAGCAGGCCGGTCTCGCCGCCCGCTCCCTTGTTGACGTAGTAGGCGGGCTTGAGCTCTTCCAGAGCGGGCCGAAAACTCGGATCGAGCCGGCGGCTGGAGAGGAACACGATGGCGCAGCGGGACGGGGCGAAGGCCTTCTCGACGCTACGGAGCGCCACCGCGCAGTGAAAGCCGTTGAGCCGCGGCATCATGAAGTCGAGCACCGCCAGCGTGAACGGCCTCTTCTCGCGGAGCGCGACGACCGCCAGCTCCAGGGCCTGCGCGCCATCCGGGGCCTTCGAGACCTCGCCCGCCAGCTTCCGCTCCAGGAGAAACGATTCGAGCCCCTCGGTGAAGAAGGGTGAGTCGTCGGCGACGAGAACGCGCCGGAAGCGTCCCCGGTGGTTGCCTGACTTCTCCAGCGGCAGCCCGCAGGAGAGGCAGCGTACCTCGCTGACGCCGCCTCCGAGCTCTACCGTGTACCCCTCTACCCCCTCGCCGCACGCCTCGCACCGGTACGTCTTTCCCATGAGTCACTGCTCCTGCGGCTTCGGCACGGACACGACCGGGTTCTTCTCGATATAGAGGATGCGGCGGTCCCCCCGGTGCGCCGCGATGAGCCGGTCGAGGTCGGCTCGCTCGGAGACGCGGACGCGGTAGAGATCGAGTCCCCGGAACTTTTCCCGCGGCTCGGCCCCGAGCTCCTTCAGGAAGGCGTACCGCGCGGCGAGCCCGGCGTCGGGAGCGAAACGGATCAGCAACTCTCCGGGGACGGACGTGCCTCGGTGGAGCTTTCCACGCTCGGCTCGGTCCTTCGCGCGGACCTCGTCGACTCGTCCCGCGAGCTCCGGCATCGCGACCAGGCTCTCTCCCTTTGCCAGGGCATGCCCGCCCGGATCTTCCGGCTCGACGAGGATGAGGCCGGTCTCCTGGTCTTCCACGAAGATCCGGTACCGCCCCGGCGGAAGGGAGACTCCGGCGGCGGCGCCCTTGGCGTCGCCCTTCCAGGCGGGAGTGCCGCCGTTCCCCGCGCGAACGACTTCGACCAGGGGGCCGCCGGCGGCAGCTCCTTCGGCGGCGGGAACTTCGACCCGCAGCACTCCGATACCCCACGTCACGTCGGCACAGCTCACGAGAAGGAGGAAGGCGGCGAGGAGCGCGGAGCTCCCGGCCGTTTGGCGCCTGGGGCGATCCATTCTCAGCATCCTCTCAATGTGCCTCGTACCAGTTCTTGCCCCACGCCACCTCGACGGCGAGCGGCACGCGGAAGTCCGCGGCTCCCTCCATGGCGGTCCGGACAGCCAGGCCCGCCTGCTCGACGTGCTCCTCCTGCACTTCGAAGACGAGCTCGTCGTGGATCTGAAGGATGAGCCGCGCGTCGACCCCGCGAGCGTCGAGCTCTTGCACGGCCCGTACCATGGCCTTCTTGATGAGGTCGGCCGCCGTGCCCTGGATCGGCGTGTTGACGGCGGTCCGCTCCGCGAACTCGCGTTGCGCCCGGTTACGAGAGTGGAGCTCGGGGATGGGCCTCTTCCGCCCGAAGAGGGTCTCGGCCACGCCGGTCGCCCGGGCGCGCTCGACGAGGCCGTCGAGGAAGGCCCGCACCCGGGGGAACTGGTGGAAGTAGGCTTCGATCATTTTTGCCGCCGCCTCGCGCCCGATGCCGAGCTGCCGGGCGAGTCCGAAGGGGCTGATGCCGTAGAGGATGCCGAAATTGACGGTCTTCGCCTCCCGGCGCATGCGGTGATCTACGGCCTCCAGAGGCACGCCGAAGATGCGGCTCGCCGTCTCGGCGTGGATGTCCCGGCCGGTGCGGAAGACCTCGACGAGCACCGGGTCGTGGCAGAGGTGGGCGAGGATCCTCAGCTCGATCTGCGAGTAGTCGGCGGAGAGAAGGAGCGTGCCGGGGCCCGCGATGAACGCCTCTCGGATGCGTCGTCCCTCTTCGCCGCGGACCGGAATGTTCTGGAGGTTCGGGGAGCTGGAGCTGAGCCGTCCCGTAGCCGTGACGGTCTGGTGGAAGCTCGCGTGAATCCGGCCCGTGCGGGCGTCGACGAGCGCGGGGAGGGCGTCGATGAAGGTGCTCTTCAGCTTGCAGAGGTTTCGGTGCTCGATGATGAGGGCCGGGAGCGGGTGAGACAGGGCGAGCTCTTCCAGGACCGCCGCGTCGGTAGAGTAGCCCGTGGCAGTCTTCCGGCCGGTGGGAAGCTTCAGCTTCTCGAAGAGGATCGTCGCCAGCTGTTTCGGGCTCTGGGTGCTGAAGGGCTCGCCGGCGAGCTCGAACATGCGGGTCTCCAGGCCGGCGATCCGCCCGGCGTACTCGGCGCTGAGGCTCGCCAGGGCGGCGGAGTCGACCCGGACCCCGGCCCCTTCCATATCGGCGAGGATCGGGATGAGGGGGTTCTCGACCTCCCGGTAGAGGGCGGAGAGCCCGGCCTCCTCGAGTTCCTCCTCCAGGAGCTTCGCGAGCGCGAGGGACGCGCGCGCTCTCTCCTGCGCCTGCTCCAGGGGCTCGGCTGCCGAGGGCGAGGGCGCGCTGCGGTCTCGCGCAAGATCTTCGAGGGCGTAGGTGCGCCTTCCCGGCGCGAGGAGGTAGGCGGCGACCTCGCAGTCGAGGCGGATGCCGCTGGCAGGGATGCCGTGTCGGTTGAGAGCGAGGCAGGCGAGCTTGAGCCCGTGACCCACGATGGGCCGGTGCGCGTCCCGCAGCTGTTCCCTCCAAGACCCGGGGAGGCTTCCGAGCGCGTCCGCAGCCAGCGCCACCGCCTCTCCAGACGCGGCCGCGAAGCCCCAAGCGACGCCGCCGGCCGCCGGAGCCACGGCGATCCAGTCCTCGGGGACCGGGGGCGCGGTTCGGGGCGCGGCCGGCGCCGCCGCGGGCGCCTCCGGGGAGAGCTCCTTCTCGAGGTCCAGCTCCTTCAGGAACTTCACGAACTCGAGCTCTCGGAAGAGCGCGCCGAGGCGGGCTCGATCCACGGGGCGCTGCTCGAGGCGGTCCGCCTCCGGGGGCAGGCAGACGTCCGTGTCGATGGTCACCAGGGCCCGGTTGGACAGCGCGCGCCCTCCGAACTCCCGGAGGGCCTCGCCCTTCTTTCCCTTCTCTTCCCCGGCGCGGTCGACGACCGCCTCGAGAGTTCCGTACTTGGCGAGGAGCTGGGCCGCGGTCTTGATCCCGACACCGGGAACCCCTGGCAGGTCGTCGATGGCGTCGCCGGTCAGCGACAGGATCTCCACGACCCGGTCCGGCGGGACGCCGAAACGCTCCACGACCTCCGCGGGTCCGGTGATCTTGTCCCGCATGGTGTCGAGGAGGCGCAGACGCTCGCTCACGAGCTGGCAGAAGTCCTTGTCGCCGGTCACCAGGGTCACCTCGTGCCCCTGCTCGACGAGCTTTCGGGCGAGGGTGCCGAGGACGTCGTCGGCCTCGAAACCCTCCTGGATCAGGATCCGGATGCCGAGCGCCTCCAGGATACGGTGGACGTAGGGGATCTGGACGAGGAGGTCGTCGGGCGCCCGCTCGCGGCTCGCCTTGTAGTCGGCGTAGAGCTTGTGCTTCTGGGTAGGGCCCGGCGGATCGAAGATGACGGCGACGGTGTCCGGCGCGTGCTCACGCAGGACCCGCAGCATCATCGAGGTGAACCCGTACGCGGCGTGGGTGGGGAGGCCCTTGGACGTGCGGAAGCTCTGGAGCGCGTGGTAGGCGCGGTAGAGGAGGTTCGTGCCGTCCACCAGGTAATAACGCGCCATGAGTCCTCGATGGGGGCTAGAGCGGGGTGGGGAGTGGGCGCGGCCGATCGGACCGATCGGTCCGACCGGACCTGCGCCCGAGTGGTTTCCGCGCCGCGGTCTACCCCTGAAGGGCCCGGGCCGCCTCCGGCGCGAAGTAGGTGAGGATCATGTCCGCTCCGGCCCGCTTGATGGAGAGGAGGCTCTCCATCATGAGCCCGCGGCCGTCTCCCCATCCGAGCCGGTCCATGGCCTTCAGCATCGAGTACTCGCCGCTCACGTTGTAAGCGGCCGTGGGGTAGCCGAAAGTGTCCTTGACCTGCCGGATGATGTCGAGGTACGGCAGGGCGGGCTTCACCATCACGATGTCGGCTCCTTCCCGGATGTCGAGCTCGACCTCGCGCAGGGCCTCGCGCGCGTTGCCGGGATCCATCTGATAGGAGCGGCGGTCGCCGAACTTCGGAGGCGACTCGGCGGCGTCTCGGAAGGGCCCGTAGAACGTGCTCGCGAACTTGGCGGCGTAGGCCATGACCGGCACGTTCCCGAAGCCGTCGGCGTCGAGCGCCTGCCGGATGGCCGCGACCCGGCCGTCCATCATGTCGGAGGGCGCCACCAGGTCGGCACCCGCGCGGGCGTGGGAGAGTGCCTCCTTGACGAGCGCGTCGAGGGTGGCGTCGTTCGCCACGTCGCCGTTCTCGATGATCCCGCAGTGGCCGTGGTCCGTGTACTCACAGAGGCAGACGTCGGTCATGACGCAGAGGGCGGGCAGAGCTTCCTTCAGCTCCCGGATCGCCCGCTGGATGATTCCGTCGTCGGCGTAGGCGGAGGAGCCGACGGCGTCCTTGTGGTCCGGGATCCCGAAGAGGATCACGGCGGGGACGTCGAGGTCCCAGGCCGCCCGCGCCTCCTTCACCGCTTCGTCGACGGAGAGCTGGGCCTGCCCGGGCATGCTGACGATCGGGCTCCGCACTCCCCGGCCTTCCCGGATGAACAGCGGGTAGATGAAGTCCGAGGGGCTCAGGGCCGTCTCTCGGGTCAGGCGCCTCAGGGTGTCGTTCTTGCGCAGCCGGCGCATGCGCAATCTGGGAAAATCCATTCGCTTTGCTCCTTCAGCCGTAACGATAGCAGATGCCCATCCCGCCCATGGGGTAGCGCCAGGAGACGTTCGAGCGCGGGCAGACGATCCGGCACGAGCCGCACTCGAGACAGTTCTCGAAGCTCACCTGGATGCGTCCCTGCTCCTCGCTCCACCGATAGGTGCCCGAGGGGCAGACCGCGACGCACTCCCTCCCCGCGCACTCGGGGCACGCGTCGGGTCTCACGATGTCGATGTGGGACGTCCGATCGGGCCGCGACTCGTCGACGTAGAGCCGCTCCTCGATCCCCGTGGTCCCTTCCTTCTTCCGTCGCTCTCCCATGGGCTTGATCTCTCTCGCGCATCCCTGCGCCTCGCGATCCGAACCCGTCTTGGGCTCGACTCCTCGAAGCGGCCATCTTATACCGGCGGCGCGTTTCCTGGGAACAGAAACCGCGGACCGCCCGCGTTCGGCGGGGTCGGCGGAAAAACGGGCGTGACGGAAGGGCGCCGCTCCTGGTAAGAAGGGGGAACAGCAACCAACCGCGCGGCTGGTCGAGCCCCCAGGAAGGGTTCGGATCGCGAACGAGCTCAGGACGAGCTCGGATCGCGGAGGGCAGGACGGCCGGGATCGATGAGCCCGGGAGAGATCACGTAGGACGAGCTCAGGATGCGCTCGCGTCGTGGACGCCAGGACGGCGGAGAGCGACGAGCGCGGGAGCGATCATCAGCCGGAGGAGGCGTGATGAAGAACGTGGAAATGAGCGTGGAAGGCAACATCCTGACGATCAAGGTCGATCTCACGAAGGAGTTCGGCCCCTCGTCGTCGGGGAAGACCATCATCGTGGCGACCACCGAGGGAAACGCTGCCATCCCCGACCGCGAGGAGAAGGTGGGCCTCAACGTCTACCGGAAGAAGTAGGGCCGCCATGAAGCTCAAACAGATTTCGATCTTCCTCGAGAACTCGCCCGGACGGCTCTACGAGGCGACCCACGCCCTGGGGGAGGCGGGGATCAACCTGCGCGCCTTGAGCCTCGTCGACACGGCGGACTTCGGCGTTCTGCGGCTCATCGTCTCCGACGTCGCAACGGCCCGCCACATTATGATGGAGAAGCACTTCCCGGCCCGGGTGGACGACGTCGTGGCGGTCGAGATCGAGGACCAGCCGGACAGCCTCGCCCACGTCCTCCGGCCGCTGATCGCCGCCGGAGTCAGCGTCACGTACATGTACGCCTTCACCGGCTTCTCCTCCGGGAAGGCG
>JACRCS010000919.1 GCA_016218905.1 Deltaproteobacteria bacterium | reverse complement strand
GGTGGAAGCCGGGGACCCGGTGGACCACCAGCCGTCCCGCAGTGAGGTGCTCGCCCATGATGTCGCGCGAAAGGAAGGACATCCCTTCGCCGTCGAGGACGGACTGGACGATCAGGTGGAGGTCGTCGTGGACGATGACCTTCCGGAACTCCCTCAGGTCGCGCCCAATGGCGCGGAGGTTCCTCTCGAGGAGGAGGCGCGAGCAGCAGCCTTCACGCCGGACGAAAAACGGCGCGTCGAGGAGCGCCTCGATCGGCGCATCGGGTGACGGGAGGCCGAGTGAAGGAGCGCTCGCGAAGACGACCTCGTCGCCCGGAAGCTGGAAGGTCGCGAAGTCGGACAGGTCGAAGAACTCGCAAAGCTCCATGACCGCGAGGTCGAAAGACCGGGTCGTCAGCCCCTGGATGATCAGGTCCGGGGTGTTGAAGACGTACTTCAGGTCGGCCGAGTCGGGGCAGGCGAGCATGAAGTCCTTCATGACCGCGGGGAGGTGGGCGATCCCGAACGAGGGGGTGCAGCAGAAAGCGATCCTCGTCTTGCCGCCCAGGACCCGGAGCCCCGATATGAGGTTCTCCTCGACGCCCAGGAGTGTTTCCGCCGCCTCGTAGACGAGGCGCCCGGCCGGGGTCGGCCGGAGGGTCTTTCCGCCCCGGTCGACCAGCTCGCAGCCGTATTGCTCCTCGAGCTGCTTGATCCTCCGGGAGACGCCCGGCTGGGTGAGGTTCAGCGTCTCTGCGGCCCGGGAAAAACTGCCGGCCCGAATGACTTCCACGAGTGTCTTGAGGTAGGACGACTCCACGGGCGGATCCTCCGAGGCGCGCCCCATAACGGTTCGTTATGGGGTCCATGCAAGCGGCTCAGTGTACGCGAGTTCGACCGGCTCCTACCATGCCGGCCGTCGCCCTCGGGTCGACATCATGTTTCGCACAGGCACGAAATCAAGCCCTCGTCTCAACTCACCGACGCTTCCGCGCTCCGGTGAGAAATGCGCCCGTTTCCCGTTCGCTGACCCGATCCCTCACGGACCCGGGGAGACCCCTCGGGGCCATCACCTTCAGGAGGCTAGATGAACATCCCCCGATTCGGAGCGCGCGCCGCTCTCGCCTCGGCCGCCCTGGCGGCCCTCCTGGTGACCGGGAAACCGGCCGCCGCCATCGAACCGACCTTCGACTTCGAGGTCAAGGGCCAGGTCTTCTCGGAGACGACGAACTTCGGTGGTGGCCTCGACCGGAAAGGCACGAGGACCGACGTTCACTTCCAGAGACTGCGCCTGACCGTTACCGCCATGCTGGACGACACCTACGGGTTCAAGTTCCAGACCTGCGGCAACTGCGGCAGCTCGAAGCAGGGCGCGCTGGGCTACGGCCTGACGGCCCAGGACGTCGACTGGAACGATCGCGACGTCCGCATCATCGACGGCTACGGCATCGCGAACTACTCCGAGGCCCTCAACTTCAAGATCGGCCTCACCAAGATCCCCCTCACCCGCGCGAACCTGGACGACTGCTTCGCGCCCCTTTCCCAGGACCGCTCCTTCTTCGTCTACAGCGCCTATGGAAGCTCTCCCGCCAAGTTCAGCCGGGATCTCGGCGTCGTCGCGTGGGGCGGCTTCAACGAAGACAAGCTTCGCTACTTCGCCGGCGTCTTTCAGGGCCGTGAGGGAATCACCCGGACGACCCACCCCTTCAGCGGGGCCACGGTGACCTCCTCACCCGATCCGAAGAGCACGTTCGAATACGTCGGCCGCGTCCACTACGCCTTCCTCGACGCCGAGCCGGGCGCCGGTTATCAGGGCTCCTACCTCGGCGAGTCCAAGGTCTTCACAGTCGGCGTCGGCGCCGCCTTCGAACCGGACGCCGTCTACCGCAACGTGAACGCGGCGGGCGCCGTTCAGAACGAGGAGACCGCGGACTACTCGGCCTTCGCGGCCGACGTCCTGTTCGAGTACCCGACGACCGCGGGTACCTTCACCGCCACCGGGCAGTACCTGAAGACCGACTTCGACGACGCCTACAAGACGAACTTCAACGCGGGGGACCGCCTCGTCAACATCACGGGCCTCAACGGGCAGAAGAACGGCGGCTACGTGAAGGCCGCCTGGCTCGCACCGGTGAAACTCTTCAAGCAGGTTCGGCTCCAGCCCTATGTCCTCGTCGAGAGCTGGAAGTTCGCCCACCTCCTCGGCATCAACGACCAGAAGATCGACCAGGCCGGCGGCGGACTCAACGTCTACGTGAGGGGCCAGCAGGTCCGCGTGACTCTCGAGTACCTCAACACGGAGTTCGACAAGGAGACCGGCTTCGTCGGTGCCCGCGTCGATCCCGTGACCTTCGCTCCTCTCGACAAGCTAAAAAAGTACGACACCTTCCGGGTCATGTTCCAGCTCGGCGTCTTCTAGGCGACCGAAGCGCGCATCAAGGAGAAACAGCTCATGACGAAGCGCCTGATCACCGCACTCCTCCTCCTCGTCGCCTTCGGACTCTCGGCCGCAGTGGCCGTCGCCGCCGACGCGAAGACGACCGGCAAGGTCCTCTCCGTCGAGGAGAACACCCTGAAGATCGAGATCCAGGGCGACAAGCCCGCCTGGGTTAAGAAGAACGCCCCGGTGAAGTTCGAGAACGCCGTCGGCAAGGTTCTCGAGGTCTCCGCCGAGGGTGTCACCCCCGTC
>JACRCS010000897.1 GCA_016218905.1 Deltaproteobacteria bacterium | reverse complement strand
TCCAGGACCCGCTGGCGGAGCTCGTGAAGATCGACCCCAAGTCGATCGGGGTGGGGCAGTACCAGCACGATGTGAGCCAGCCCAAGCTGAAGCGCGCGCTCGATCGGGTCGTGGAGCGGTGCGTCAACTCCGTGGGCGTCGACGTGAACACCGCGAGCCCTTCCTTGCTGCGGTACGTCTCCGGGATCGGGGAGAACCTCGCCCGGGCAATCGTCGCGGCGCGGCGGGAGAGGGGCGTCTTCCGGCGGCGGGAAGAGCTGAAGGCGGTGCCCCGGCTCGGGCCCCGCGCCTTCGAGCAGTCGGCCGGCTTTCTTCGCATCGCCGGGGGCGAACAGCCCCTCGACGGCTCCGCGGTTCACCCGGAGCGCTACGGGCTCGTGGAGAGGATGGCCCGCGACGTGGGCGCGGACGTCTCGGCCCTGGTCGGGAACGTGAGGCTCGTCGGCGGCATCGATGCCTCGCGGTACGTGGGAGAAGGAGTCGGGCTGCCGACGATTCGGGACATCCTGGAAGAGCTCAAGAAGCCGGGGCGAGACCCGCGGCAGGCGTTTGAGGCCCCGGACTTCGACGACTCGGTTCGCGAGCTCGCGGATCTGCTTCCGGGGATGACGCTCGTGGGCGTGGTGACCAACGTGACCCGCTTCGGCGCCTTCGTGGACGTGGGCGTTCACCAGGACGGGCTCGTGCACGTCTCGGAGCTCGCCGACCGCTTCGTGAAGGACCCGTCGGAGGTCGTGGCCGTCGGCCGGCGCGTGAAGGTCCGGGTCCTCTCGGTCGACGCGGAGCGCCGGCGGATCGCGCTCAGCATGAAGAGCGGGGCCCGCAGGTCCTCCGAGACCCCGGCCGAGAGCCCGCGAGAACGGCTGGGCAGCAAGTTCCGGGTGCGAGGGGGCTGAGAAGAGACGAGCCGGGAGGGGGGGCCTAGACAACCCGAAGGCACCGGGTATCTTGGGCCATCCGAACTTGCCCGTCGGCCCTCGGCGCCGGGCCCCGCGATCAGCGCGAAGGAGAGACCATGATCAGCCAGAGACTGCAAGACGCCATGAACGAGCAGATGAAGAACGAGTTCTTCTCGGCCTACCTCTACAAGGCCATGGAGGCCTACTTCGAGCAGGAAGAGCTCAAGGGCTTCGCGAACTGGATCCACGTGCAGGCCCTCGAGGAGCTCACCCACGGGGAGAGGTTCTTCCGCTTCCTCTGCGACGTGGGCGGAAAGGCGGTGGCGCTGGGGATCGACGCCCCGAAGGGAGACTTCCGTTCCGTCCTCGAGGCCTTCGAGTACGGTCTCTCCCACGAGCAGTTCGTCACCTCGCGCATCAACCAGCTGATGGACCTCGCGCGCGAGGAGTCGAACCACGCCGCCCAGATCATGCTCCAGTGGTTCGTGACGGAGCAGGTCGAGGAAGAGTCGAACTTCACGAACATGGTGAAGAAGTTGAAGATCGTGGAGGGCGACGGCCGAGGGCTGCTCCTCCTCGACCAGGAGGCGGCCCAGAGGGTGTTCACGCCTCCGGCCGCGACCGGGGAAGGCGCCGCCTGACCGGGACGATGCTTCGGCGCTGCGCGTGGATCTTCTTCCTCCTCTTGGCCGCGACCTGCGCGGTTGCCGCGCCCGATCCCGCCGTCCATCACGAGCTCGCCGTCTCCCTGGACCCGGAGCGGGGACATCTCCAGGTCGAGGACCGGATTACCCTGCCGGAGGGTCTTCCGCTCGCCCCGGAAGGCCTCTCCTTCACGCTCCACGCGGGGCTTTCGCCCGCGTCCCGGAGCGAGGGAGTGCGGATCGAACGCCTCGCTCCTCGGGGCGCGATCGGGTTCCCGGTGCCGGCGGAGAGCTTCCGCGCCCACCTCCCGCGAGGGACGCGGACGTTCTCGATCTCCTACGCCGGGGAGATCCGCCACCCCGTGGAGAGCGAGGAAGCCGAGTACGCCCGGGGTTTTCGGGAGACTCCAGGTCTGATCTCGGGCGACGGCGTCTACCTCTCGGAGAGCTCGCTGTGGTACCCGCGCGTCGAGAACGCGCTCGTGACTTCCCGTCTGGAGGTGCGCCTCCCCAAGGGCTGGGAGAGCGTCAGCCAGGGGACGCGCTCGCTCCATGAGCTCGCCGGCGAGGAGCGCCGGGCCCGCTGGGAGTCGCCGGAGCCGCAGACGGGGCTATTCCTCATCGCGGCGCGCTTTACCGAGTACCACCGGCGGGAAGAGGGCGTGGAGGGCATGGCCTTCCTGCGGTCACCCGACCCCCAGCTCGCGGAGCGGTACCTCGCCGCGACGGGGGCCTACCTCGCCATGTATTCGAGGCTCCTCGGCCCCTATCCCTACGGGAAGTTCGCGCTGGTGGAGAACTTCTGGGAGACGGGCTACGGGATGCCGTCGTTTACGCTCCTCGGATCGAGGATCCTCCGGTTTCCGTTCATCCTCACCTCCTCCTACCCCCACGAGATCCTCCACAACTGGTGGGGCAACGGCGTGTACGTGGCCCTGGACTCCGGGAACTGGACGGAGGGCCTGACGGCGTACCTCTCCGACCATCTCTTCCAGGAGCAGAAGGGGGAGGGGGCGGCGTACCGCGAGGTGACCCTGCAGAAGTACGCCGACTACGTCTCGAAGGCGAAGGACTTCCCCTTGAGCCGGTTCCTCGCCCGCCACAGCTCGGCGACGGAGGCTGTGGGATACGGGAAGGCGCTGATGTTCTTTCACATGCTCCGGCTGGAACTCGGAGATGAGACCTTCGTGCGGGCCCTGCGAGGCTTTTACCAGCGGGAGAAGTTCCGTCGGGCGGGCTTCGGCGACCTCCGCCGCGCCTTCGAGGCCGCGTCGGGCCGGGACCTCTCCAGGATCTTCCGTCAGTGGGTGGAGCGGACGGGGGCGCCGATCCTCCGGCTGAGCGGCGTCCAGGCTGCTACCTCGGCTGCGGGTCATCGGGTCCGCGGAGTGCTGGAGCAGATCCAGCCGGGAGAGCCCTACCTCCTGCGCGTCCCACTGGCCGTCACGGTCGAAGGGAGCGCCGAGGCCGCGCAGGCGACCGTCTCGATGAGCGGGAGGCGACAGCGCTTCGATCTGGCCGTCCCGGCGACGCCACTCCGGCTCGAGGTCGACCCGGAGTTTGACGTCTTCCGCGCGGTCGACGCGAGGGAGATTGCGCCGGCCCTGAGCGGGGCCTTCGGGGCGGAGAGGGTCCTCGCAGTCTTGCCGTCGCGGGCGGCGCCTTCGCTCCTCGCGGGGTATCGGGGCATGGCGCGGACCCTCGTGGGAGCCCACGGTGCGGAGGTGGAGGTGCGGCTCGACTCCGAGTTGTCCGAGCTCCCCCGGAATCGGGCCGTTTGGGTCGTGGGGTGGGAGAACCGCTGGGTCCCCGAGCTCGACCGGCTCCTGCGGCCCTACGACGCATCCCTCGGCGCGGAAGGCCTCCGCGTCGGGGGGGAATCCTACGCGGGGAGGGGCCGGTCGGCCGCCTTCATGGTGCGGCCCGCGTCGGGCGGGAGCGCACCGCTGGCGTTCCTGGCCTCGGACAATCCGCAGGCGCTCCCGGGCCTGACCCGCAAGCTCCCCCACTACCACAAGTGGAGCTGGCTCGTCTTCGACGGCGCCGAACCCACGAACGTCGCCAAGGGGCGTTGGCGCGTCACGGACTCGCCGCTCGCGGTCTCGTTGCTCCGGGGATCTACGGCGCCTCCCGCGCGCCTCGCCGTACGCCGGCCGCTCGCCACGCTTCAACGCCCGGGGCGGGAGGCCGTGCTCGAGACGATCGGGTTCCTCACGGACGCGCGCCTCGAGGGTCGCGGGTTCGGGAGCCGAGGCCTCGACCGCGCGGCCGAGTTCATCGCGGCCCGTTTCCGCGAGGCCGGCCTCCTGCCGGGAGGGGAGGGGGGCAGCTATTTCCAGTCGTGGCGCGAGCGCGGGGGGGAGCCCGAGGCGGAGGTCCTGCTGCGAAACGTGGTGGGGCTCCTCCCCGGGTCCGAGCCGGCCGGGGCCGGCGGAAGCGTCGTCGTGGGGGCGCACTACGACCACCTGGGCCGGGGGTGGCCCGACG
>JACRCS010000896.1 GCA_016218905.1 Deltaproteobacteria bacterium | reverse complement strand
GCTTCGACGAGCTCGACCATCTGCTGGGCGGCCAGCACTTTCGACTCTCTTACTGGAAGGTCGCCACTGAGGAGATCAACTACCGGCGGTTCTTCAGCATCAACGACCTGATCGCCCTGCGCGTCGAGCGGGAGGAGGTCTTTGAGCACACCCACCGGCGCATCCTGGACTCCGTGAAACGGGGTCTCTGGACGGGCCTGCGGGTCGATCACGTGGACGGGCTCTACGATCCGGGCGCCTACCTCGCCCGACTGAGGGCCGAGCTGCCGGAGACGTACGTCGTCCTTGAGAAGATCCTCGCTCGCCGGGAGGAGCTCCCGGCGGACTGGCCGATCCAGGGGACGAGCGGCTACGACTTCGTCAACGAGCTGAACGGGCTCTTCGTAGACGAGGGCAGCGCGGCGGCGCTCACGAAGGCCTACGCGAGGATCTCGGGCGAGAGGACCCCGCCCGACGAGATCCTCTACCAGAAGAAGAAGCTGATCCTCTATCGCCACTTGAGCGGGGACGTCGACAACCTGGCGCGGCTCCTGAAGTCGGTCTCGAGCACGCACCGGCGGGGGACCGACATCACGGCCTACGGGCTGCGGCGCGCTATCGTCGAGGCCATGGCATCCTTTCCGGTGTATCGGACCTACGCGGGCGAGACCTTCTCCCGGCCCTCGTCCACGAGCTCGAGTTCCTCGAGCGCTTCCTCCTGCTCGACTTCGGCACGGGCGGGAGCCTGGAGGAGCGGGCCCGCTGGCTCACTTCTACCGCCGGTTTCAGCAGTTTACCGGGCCGCTCATGGCCAAGGGCTTCGAAGACACGTTCCTCTACGTCTACTATCCCCTCCTGTCCGCCAACGAAGTAGGCGGCGATCCGCGCCTGCTCGGGACGGACGTGAGCGACTTCCACGTCTACAACCTTCGGCGCGCGGAGCGTTCGCCCCACGCCCTGAACGCGACGGCGACCCACGACACCAAGCGAGGCGAAGACATCCGCGCGCGGCTCAACGTCCTCTCCGAGATCCCGGACGAGTGGACCCGGGCGGTCACCCGCTGGCGCCGGCTCAACGCGGGCAGGCGTCGCCGCCGGGGCGGCAAGCGCGTTCCCGACGGAAACGATGAGTACTTTCTCTATCAGACCCTGATGGGCGCGTGGCCGTTCGACGACTCCGAGCTCCCGCGCTTTCGGGAGCGGCTGCGTGACTACCTGGTGAAGGCCGTCCGCGAGGCGAAGGTGCACACGGCGTGGCTGAAGCCTGACGAAGGCTACGAGGGGGCGTTCCTCGGCTTCGCCGAGGATCTCCTCGACCCGGTCCGCGGTAAGGGATTCCAGGAGGACTTCCTCCCGTTCCAGCGGAAGGTCGCCCGGCTCGGGATCGTCAACTCCCTCGCCCAGGTCCTGCTGAAGGTCGCCTGCCCGGGAGTGCCCGACTTCTACCAGGGCACCGAGCTCTGGGACCTGGCCCTCGTCGACCCGGATAACCGCCGGCCCGTCGACTTCGCCCTCAGGGCAAAGCTCCTGAGGGAGCTCCGCAACCGGTTCGCCGACGCCCCGACGACGCTCCTGGCCGAGTTGACGGAGACCCCCGAGACCGGCCGCGTGAAGCTCTTCCTCGTTCACCGGCTCCTGAAAGCGCGGCGGGAGCGGGAAACGCTCTTTCGCGACGGAGCCTACCTCCCGATCGCGGTGCAAGGCCCTCGCGCCGAACACGTCTTCGCCTTCGCACGAACGCGCGGCGGTTCCTGGGCTCTCGGCGTCGTGCCTAGACTCACCGCCAAGCTGACGCAGGATCCGCGGTGGTCAGTTGGTGAAGAGGTCTGGGGCGAGACGTCGTTGCGGCTCCCAAACGGCGCGCCGAGGGACTGGACCGACGCCGTCACGGGTCGTGAGACGGCCGTCGAGCTGGACGTCCCCGTGGCGTTCCTCCTTCGCTCTTTCCCGGTCGCGCTTCTGTCGAACCGGTGACGGACTGCTGGGCCCGGATATGGATAACGAAAAGCCTGCGTGCTGCCGTGGGCCCCATCAAGGGCCGCAGCGGGCGGGCGCTCGACGCGGTGGGGCCCGCTACGCCCGCGTCGCGCTCCGGTGGCGCTCGATGGCCGCGTAGAGGGTCTCCGGCTCGACGGGCTTCGGGAGGTACTCGTCCATGCCCGCCTCCAGACACCGCTCCCGGTCCCCCTTCATCGCGTCCGCGGTGACTCCGATAATGACCGCTCGCCCCCTGCCGCCGCCGCTCGAATCCTGCTCGTCCCGCGCCTCTCGTGCGCGGATCTCCTTCGCTGCCCCGACCCCGTCGAGCTCTGGCATCTGAACGTCCATCAGCACGGCGTCGTAGTCGCCCGAGAAGAACGCTTCGACGGCCTCCCTGCCGGTCCTGACCGGGACACCCCTCCACCCCCTCTTCTCGAGGAGCATGAGCGTCAGGGCCGAGTTCAAGCGGTCGTCCTCGGCCACGAGAATACGCAACGGCTCGGAATCGCGGCGCTCTCCGCCGGTGCCCCCCCTTGAGGGAGCCTCGCAGGGGGCCCCTGCCCAGCCGCAGCCGAGGCCGGTCCGCATCGCGTGCAAGAGCTCCTTCCGGCGGAGGGGTTTCACCACTTGGGTCCCGATGCGGTTCGTATCGCTGTCGTCGACGACCAGCACGCCCGTGTCCCGGTGTCCCCCCACGTCGGGCGGGTCCTCAGCTCCGGAACCGGGACTGACCTGCAGGTCCACCCGGAAGAAGAAGGTGGCGCCCTGTCCCGGTCCGCTCTCCGCCCAGATGGACGCGCCCATCCGCTCCACGAGCTGGCCGGAGACGGTACAGATCTGAAGGCCCCTCAATCCCGGCCACGGCGCACTCTCATCCGTCCGCTCGCGCGCCACCCGAGACCTCGCCGCGTGGGGTCACGGTGTGCCCGAGATGACGTGGGCTGGCGCAGTGGAGCTGAGCGTTCAGCTCGGCCCCGAGGATCAGGATGAGCCCGGCCAGGTAGAACCAGACCATAAGCGCGATCACGCCCCCGAGGCTGCCGTAGACGGCGGAGTAATTGGCAAACCGCTCGAGGTAGAAGGAGAAGCCGTAGGAAACCGCCTGCCAGCCCACCGCCGCAAGGGCCGCTCCCGGTATGGCCTCCCGCACGCGAACGCTCGCGTTCGGCGCGAGGTAGTAGATGATCAGGAACCCGAGCATCAGTACCAGGAGGCTCAAGAACCAGCGGACGACCTCCCACACCACCAGGAAGATCGACGAGAGGCCAAACAACGAGGAGAACCGCCGGAGGACCCAGCCGAATACCGGGAATACGAACGAGATGAGCACGGACAGCACCAGCAGGAACGTGATTCCGAGGGCGAGGAGCCTCGCTTTCCAGAAGGGCCGTTCCACGGAGGTCTCGTGGGCTTGGTTGATCGCGAAGAGAGCCACGTTCGCGGCCCGTGAGGCGGCCCAGAGTGCAGCCACCGCGCCGGCCGAGAGGACGCCTCCGCTGCGTCTCTCCAGGACGCCCCGCACCGTATCCTCGATGGTTTCCGCTACCGGGCCGGGCACGTACCGGACCACGAACCCCATCACGTCGTCGGCAGAGAGCGGCGTGTACGCAAGAGCCGTGACCGCGAAGACCAGAAAGGGAAAGAGCGAGAAGAGGAAAGCGTACGCGAGCTCCGAGGCGACCGACGTGGCTCGGTGACGGTGAAGCCGCTCAAAGTAGTCCCGCCCGAAACTTACGATGACACGTCGAGTCACTTCGCACCCGCGACTGCAGTTGAGCACCACGTAAATAGATACTCGGGACCCGCGAAAAGGCCACCCGGGCTCGGCTCGCGCAACCTCACGGCGGCGACCCTACCGACTTTTTCCCGGCGGACTCCCGGCCCCAGGGGATGGTTGGGCCGGCGCGGTCGCCGTTATCCTCCTCGACCTGAGCTTTGACCTTATCGGAAGACGACGTACGCCGCCTTCCCTCGATCCCACCTTTGCGTCGTCGGTCCCTGTCGGACGAGGAGCTGCCATGTTCCCGTGGACTGTACAAAACCCCTTCGGGTCGTTGTTCGTACTCCTCGTCTGGGGAGGCTTGATCATTGGCTTTCTCCTCTGGGTGCGGCGCTTCACGGCGCCCAAACGCGAGCGGCACGAGGACGGCGACCGGAATCTGTCGCCGAGGATCCAAGCCATACTCTTCCCGAGGGATCGGACCACCAGAGGAGACGGACCGAAAACTTGAAAGCCGCGACCTTCCGCGGGCTGGAGCCGCCGGCGCCGTCTTCTAGTGTCCCGTGTTATACACGACGTCGTAAATAGTTGCGCGTACCGGGTTGCCGTAGGGTGGGCGGTTCTCGCGCAGCGAGGTTCGCCCACGCGTGGGGCAACCCGCCTGCGGCGGAACGCCCCACCCTACGCTCAGGGGCAGATGCG
>JACRCS010000895.1 GCA_016218905.1 Deltaproteobacteria bacterium | reverse complement strand
TTCACGTCTTGCATTCGATCTGCCAATTCAGAATCTGCATTCCCAGCAGGGGTCAGTTCTCGCCGGCGCAAAGGGGGCAATTCTGGCCGGCGGCGGGGCCGCGGCAGGGGTAGCGGTCAGGTCCCCGGCGACCCGACGGGAGGCACTGCCCGATCGCCGTCGCGCGTTCCCGGCTCCTCGAAGCAGCCCCTGCTCCGCCCCAGAGCGGCCTTCGCGCGGATCGTCTCGCGCTCCCATTGTCCGGTTTGACGCTGGCCCACACGAGAAGTATTCTTGAGACGAACCCTATCCAGGAGATTGGTCAATGGGAAAGCTGGGAGAGATCGACGACATCACGGTGTGTGAGTCCACGGCCGAGATGCTCCGGAAGGCGCGGGAGGAACGGGTCGAGACTCCCTTCGAACCTTCAGGTCGATGGTCTTGTGACTGCGGAAGGCTCGCTCGACGGCGGCGAGCCCTTTGTACGCCTGCACTGCCTGCTCGGCACCCAACGGTTCGACCTCTACGCTCGTTCGAATCACATAGAAGCCATCGAGTGCGGACTCCTCGGTGATCCCTGCCTGGTTTCGCGCGTAGGAGAAGCGCCGGTCCTCGATCTCCAAGGTGAAGTGCTTGGCCATCTTGAACCGACCCAGCACTTTGCCCACGCGAAGACCGATGGCGTCCTGGCCATGCAGGGCCCGTTTGACTCGCCCGGTAGCCGCCACGATCTTGTCGAGTTCGACCGACTCCCAAGGCATGGAGCGGGTCCTCCTAGAGGTCTGCGACACCGGCACGGGGATCCCCTCTGCAATCCAAGAGCGGGTGTTCGAGCCCTTCTTGTGGTGTGCGAGGTCGCTCGACTCCTGCGCTACCCCTTGAGGGCGGCCCGCACCGCCGCCGGGCTGAGGGGCAGTGTGCGAAGGCGCGCGCCGGTCGCCGCGAACACGGCGTTGGCAAGCGCCGGCGCTGCAGGAGGCAGGCCGGGCTCCCCGACGCCGCCGATCGCGTCCCGGCTCGAAACGATGGAAACCTCGACGTCCGGGGCTTCCCCCATGCGCAGGAGGTCGTAATCGTCCAGGTTTCCCGACGTCACCCCTCCTTTGGAAAACTCCACCTTCTCCTTCAACGCCGCGCTGAGGCCCATGACGGCGCCGCCCATGATCTGGCCCTTCACCGTGTCGGGGTTCACGGCCGGACCGCAGTCGACGGCACAGACCATCCGATGCACGGTGATCCTGCCCGTCTCCTTGTCGACGGAGGCCTCCACGACCTCGGCCACCGCTGACCCGAAGGACAGGTGCTGGGCGACGCCCCGGGCCTGGCCCTTCGCGAGGGGCTTGCCCCAGCCGGACTTCTCGGCGACGAGGTTCAGCACGCGGCGGGAGCGCGAGCCGTCGGGAAGGAGGCTCAGCCGGAACTCCAGCGGGTCTCGGCCGGCGGCGTGGGCCAGTTCGTCGACGAAGCACTCCATGACGAACCCGTTGTGCGAGTTGCCCACGGACCGCCAGAACCCCACCGGGATCGGGAGGTCCACCTGCACGTACTCCACCCGGAAGTTGGGAATCCGGTAGGGCGTGTCCACGACGCCCTCGACCGCGGCCGAGTCCACGCCGTCCTTCATCTGGCCCGGGTTGACCCTCGCCCAGATGGAGGGGGCGGCGATGCGGTTGGCCCAGGCCACGGGCCGGCCGTCCACGTCCAGCCCGGCCCGGAGGGAGGCCCGGATCGCCGGACGGTAGAAGTCGTGCTGGATGTCCTCCTCTCGGGTCCAGAGGACCTTGACCGGGCGGCCGCTCTTCTTCGAGAGCTCCAGCGCCTCTGCCACGAAGTCCGTCTCGAAGCGGCGTCCGAAACCGCACCCCAGATAGGTGGTGTGGACGAAGACCTTCTCGGGGGGAAGCCCGGAGATCTTCTGGGCCAGCGCGTGGACCCCGGACTGGTTCTGCGTGGGAGCCCACACGTCGCACCGGTCGGTCTGGACGTGGGCCGTGCAGTTCATGGGCTCCATCGTGAAGTGCGCGAGGTAGGGCAGCGCATACGTCGCGTCGACCCGCCTGGCCGCCTTGGCGAGCGCCGTCTCGACGTCCCCGTCATTCCGGGCTACGACCCCGGATTTCGTCAGGGACTCTCCGAACCGCGCCTCGACCGCCCGGGTGTCCAGGGTCGGCAGCTCCGCGCCGCTCCACGTCTTCGCCAGGGCGTCTCGTCCCTTCCAGGCAGCGGAGGGGGTATCGGCACAGACCCCGATCCCCTGCGGGATCTCGACGACCTGCCGCACCCCCTTCACCTTGGTCGCGGCCTCTCGATCGAAGGAGGAGGGCTTCGCGCCGAAGGCCGGAGGACGAGCCACCGCCCCGTACAGCTGCTCGGGGCGGAAGGTGTCGATGCCGAAGGCGGCCGTGCCGGCGACCTTGGCCGGCAGGTCCAGCCGGGCGACGGGGGTCCCCATCAGCCGGAGCTCGCCGGGCTCTTTGAGGGAGGGCGTCTCGGGGACCGGCAGGCGGGCCGCCTTCTCGGCCAGGGCCCCATAGGTGGCCATGCGATGCGAAGGGCTGTGCACCACGGTGCCGTCGGCGGCCCGGCACTCGGCCGCGGCGACGCCCCACTCCCGGGCCGCTGCTGCCACCAGCATCTCCCGGGCGGCGGCCCCGGCCTTTCGGAGAGGCGCTTCCATGTGACGCACGCTGGTGCTGCCGCCGGTGCCCTGGAAGCCCCACACCGGGTCCTTGTAGGCGTCCGCGGCGGGGGCCTCCTCCACGCGGACCTTCTTCCAGTCGGCTCCTAGCTCGTCGGCCACGATCATCGCCGACGTGGTGAGGATCCCCTGGCCCATCTCGGACTTGTTGCAGTAGATCGTGACGACGCCGTCCGGCGCCACCCGGAGCCAGACGCTGGGGCTGAACTCCGTTGCTGCTTCCGCTGAGGAGAAGAGGCGAAAACCGAGCCCGGTGGAGGCGAACGCGACCGTGAGGCCGCCGGACAGAGACGTCTGGAGAAACTCGCGGCGCGACCAGTCGATGCGCATGGCTCACCCTCCTTTGCCCGGGGCGGCCCCGGCGGCTCGCCGGATCGCCTGCTTGATCCGGGGGTAGGTTCCGCACCGGCAGACGTTTCCCGCCATGGCATCGACGATCTGGCCTTCGGTGGGGCGCGGGTTCGCTGCGAGCAGCGCCGAGGCTTCCATGATCTGACCGCACTGACAGTACCCGCACTGGGGTGCCTGCTCCTGGATCCAGGCCACCTTCACCGGGTGGTCCTCGGGCAGGCCCTCGATCGTCGTGATCTTCTGCCCCTGCGCCTTCCCCGCGGCGATCTGGCACGACCGTTCGGCTCTTCCGTCCAGGTGCACTGTGCAGGCACCGCACATCCCGATACCGCACCCGAACTTCGTCCCGGTAAGTTGGAGATGTTCGCGGAGTACCCACAGCAGCGGCGTATCCGCGTCCGCATCGACCTGATAGGCCTTTCCGTTCACGTCCAACGACAGCATGACAGCCTCCTGATCAGCCCCTGAAACGTGGAGAGTCGACGGGCGAAGGCTGCCCCAAGAGGGGAGGAAGTCAAGGCGCGGGGTTGGCAAGACGACAGGGTGCGCGTGGCGGGTTGCGGTGCCCCTTTCAGGCAGCGGCGGGATGCCAGCGCCGCGGCGGCCTGGGCCACTGCCCACTGCAGGATCGAGGTCATGGCCCCTCCTCGGGTGCGCCTGGTGCCCCGGGCTGGAAGAGCAGCGCTGCGGCCGCCAGGTGCTCGGGCGTTCCCAGGAGAACCGCAACGGCACCGGCCTCGAGTCGTGCGCCGGCCTCGGGGTTCGGGACGAGCGCGCCACCCTCCGGGCGCAGCGCCACGATCGTGGCTCCGGTCCGCGTTCTCGAAGAGCGATGGCAGGTTGTGGTGTTGCAGACACAGAGGACCGTGTCGGTTCACGAGCGTGATGGCAAGACCGGCTCCTGCCGGAGGGTTCGTATCGACCTCCAGCCTGAGCGACAGGATCTCGTCGGGCGGCGGCGAGAGCCCCGCTTCGGCCGGGAGTCCCACGAAGCCCAGGTGTGCCTTCGCAACCGCCCACTTGTCGCTCACTCGCGTGCGCAGGGCGTAGCCCTCCCGCACGAGCGTCCGCTCGATGTTCTTGACGAGCCCGCGGAAGTCGAACGAGTCCAGGTTTCGCTCGACCGTGAAGTCGAGGGCCTCCGAGAACCGCGGGATGCGGTACAGGAAGCGCAGCGCCGTGCCTCCCATGAACGCCAGCGGCACCATTGTTCCGGCCTCCTGCATCGCGCCCAGGACGCGCGACTGCAAGTACTCCCGGAGCACGTTGCGCCCCTCCGCGGCGGGCGGCCGCGACGCGACGATTTCCAGAGCGCGATCCTTCACAGCTCCTCCCACTGCGCAGCGGCATCCTCGACGAGGCGCGCGATCTGTTCGGCGGCGCGCGCGAGCCTCGGCCTGCCCAATCGCTCGGCCATCTGGGTCAGGACCCCGGGGTCGAGAACCTCCAGTCGGGCCAGGCGAAGCCCGCGAAGGAACGCGGGTGCGTCGGCGCCCGAGCGCAGATAGACCAGATCGAGCAGCGCCTTCTCCGAGCGTGCGACGAATGCCAGGGCGCCGTTCGCAGGCGCGAGACGCTCCGTCGTGTAGCCCCAGAACATCCCCGGGGCCAGATGCCGGAAATCAAAGGTCCCGAGTTGCGTTTCGTACCCCGCCGGCCGAGCTGTCGTGACACTCGTCACGGCGAACACGGCCTCGGGGAGCATCCCTCGGAACCAGAGCGCGGACTCGAGACTGACATACGAGGGACGCACGAGCAGGTTTGCGATCTCGAACGGGTGCGGCTGGCGGCGACGGTAAGGCTCGCCGAATGCATACACACCTCGTCGCAGCGACACGATCTTCCCCGCGGCGGTCCAGCGCGAAAGCTGGCTCGCGAGGTCGACCGGGTCCACATCGCCGGCGCGAAGCAGCGCCGAAGAGAAGACCGGCGAGCCACCGGCAATCTCAAGTGGGCAGGTCGAGCGTCAGGATCTTGCCGACGGAGTCGGTCTTGAGGAACGCCTTCTGGACGGCCGCTCCGGCTTGGGACTTGTCCTGCACCTCGAGGGCGACCCCCTCGAGCTCGCAGTCCTTCCGGACGGCCTCCAGGTGTCCCTCCCAGCGGAAGTCCGGATCGGTCCGTTTGAGGAGGAAGTCCAAATCCTCCGAGAACCGGTTCATCCCCCACAGGATGCGCAGGCAGGTGCCGCCGTGGAACATGGCCTCCGCGAACAACCCCGCCCGCGAGAGGCTGGCGAGCACGTGGTGCTGCATCATCTCCTGGAGCACGTTCTCCTGCTCCAGGGGGTTCGCCGGCGAGTACTCCCGGAGCTTCGCGCCCCACATCCTATCCAGCACGGCTCAACGCTCCCTCCAGGCCACGGAGATACGCGCCCACGCGACGGCTCCGGATGCTCTCCACGATCTCGTCCAGCGCCTCGAAGGAGAGCGATCCCAGGTCGTCCTCCTCGATTCGGAGCGACTCCGTCAGGTAGTCGGGGCCGTCCCGCTTCCACGCGACGTCCTTGTTCAGGTAGACCGCGTCGGCGATGGCACGCAGGGGCGAAGCCACGAACGCCCACGCGTTGCGCTCAACCTCCACGGCCTCGACCCCGGCGCGCGGGGCGTTCGCCGGCACCCGCCGGAAACGGAACACCCCGAGGGGCGTCGAGAACTCCCGACTGCGTGCCACCGTGACGCTGCTTACCTGGTAGACTGCTTCGGGGATCAGGCCGTGGTGGGCCAGGGCCGACTCCAGGCTCACGTGGGACGGGGCGTGCAGGACCCCTGCCAACACGAACGGGTGCGGCTCGGACCTCCGGTACGGCAGGCCGAGCACGAAGAGGCCGGGCTTCAGGCGCAGGATCTCCCCGGCCCGACGCGCCCGGTGCACCAGCAGGGCGCGCGCGCCGTCGCTGCTGTCCGGGAACAGGTTGCCGATGACCGTCTCGTCGAACAACCCGCCCGGCGGCGCCAACTTGAGGATCTTCTCGGTGAGGCTCTGCATTTGTGCACGTACATTACGCCATGCGTAATTTCGACGCAATAAATCGAGAACCGCTTCTTTCACGCCCCGGGCCGGCCGTTCGTCTGTCGGCCCGGGCCCTGACCGAGGAGGGACGTGACATGCGTCTGAAGGGGAAGAAGGTCGCCCTCTTTCTGGAGAACCTCTACGAGGACCAGGAGTTCTGGTACCCCTACCAGCGGCTGCGCGAGGAGGGAGCGGAGGTGACCGTGATCGCCCCGCGTGCAGAGACCTACACGAGCAAGCACGCCGTGCCGGCCAAAGCGGACCTGGCTGCGGAGAATGCAAGGGCTGACCACTTCGATGGCCTGGTGATCCCCGGCGGCTACTCCCCGGATCACATGCGGAGGGTGCCCGCCATGGTGGCCTTTGTGCGGGACATGCACGATCGGGACAGGGTGGTAGCGGCCATCTGCCACGCGGGCTGGATGCTCGCCTCGGCCGAGGTAGTCAGCGGCCGGAAGGTCACCAGCTTCTTCTCCATCAAGGACGACCTCGTGCATGCCGGGGCCCTCTGGGTGGACCAGGAGGTGGTGCGAGACGGCAACCTGATTACTTCCCGGGTTCCTGACGACCTGCCGGCCTTCTGCCGCGCCTTGATCGAGGCGCTCGAATGACGAGAACGCTGGGGCGCCTGGGGACCTGAGCTTCGCCGGGAGCGCTGAACAGACCTTCCAGGAGTGCACGGCAACGAGGGCGTACACGCGCGCCCGTGGTGTCGACCTCGCTCCTGGCGGAGCGGGATTCCTCTGAGGTGCACGGTCCCGAGGGCCGCGTACCCAGGCGGACGGCGGTTCTTCTCGGCTCACCGGCTGCGGGCGACCACCCGGGCGTCGATCTCCCGGATCAGCTCGTCGAAGGCACCCAGGGATTTGATCAGGGGCGCATCCCGGGTGGCCACGTCGCCGAACAGCTTGAGCCGCGCGTTGAAGGACGCGGCCTGGGTCTTGAGACCCTGGATGCTCTCGGAGAGGTAGCTCTTCTCCTTGGGGTCGGCCTCCCTGCGCGTCACGAGCTGCTTCGTCTTGCTCCAGTACTCGTCGGTGCAGCCGATGTACTGGTTCATCCCCTCCAGGAAGGCCAGAGCCGATGCGGAGAGGTCTGAGGTGGTCGCGAGCTTGGCCTGCACGTCGGCCGTGTCCCCCAGGAGCTGTTCGTCGGCGAAGCGGCCGAGCTCCGAGACCTCCTTCGCGTTGAGCGGTTTGGAGGCATCGATCGCGTCGACCCGCGTCACGAACTGTTGCGAGGTCTTCAGATACTTCTCGATGGCGTTCGAAGCGGCGTTGAGCGACAGGGCGAAGTGTGCGACGAACTTGGCGAACATGCCCGCCTGACCGGCGTACGGGATGGGAAGGAAGCGGGCGAGGGAGGCGGCCGCCGAGCCCGCCTCCACATACTTGGAGTAGCTCGAGAGGCTTCCCGACATCCACCGGACGTATCCCTCGAAGTCGGCCATGGGCTGGCGCTGCGCCTTCACGTCCCGCACGATTGCCTGCAGGCGGACGAGGTTTCGCCGCACGAGGTCCTCGCGGCTCACGCAGGAGGCCTCGAGCAGCCGGACCCTCTCCGTCAGGCGCGCGTTCTCCCCGGTCCACCGCTCCACTGCGTCCGGCGGCGAGACGGCCGGCGCGCCGTCGCCGGCTTCCTCGGCGCCCGCACGGACGGTGCACAGGGTCAGGGCAAGAAACAGAAACGAGGCGGAACGGCGCAGCATCGTCGACTCCATCGCTGGGGTTCGGGGGCCGGTCTGGCGGCGCCCCGGGGCGGGTGAATACCGCGCGGGAGGCCAAGGGGTCAAGGGGATTGGGCACCCCTTTGAGGTCGGGAGGAAACGGGGGTATCCTGCGCCCCCCGAGACGGCCTCATACCCCGCTTGCCGAGGAGACCTGAGATGAAGCCCGGAGACGTGACTCTCTTCAGCGGCGGCGCGCGAGGCGCCGAGGCGGCCTTCGGCGCCGCCGCGGAGGCCCACGGCGTCGCCCAGGTGAACTACACGTTCCTGGGGCACGAGGTCGTGCGCTCCTCGGACTCGGTGTCGCTTTCCGACGAGGAGCTGGCCCGGGG
>JACRCS010000890.1 GCA_016218905.1 Deltaproteobacteria bacterium | reverse complement strand
ATCCTCAGGCTCACCTGCCGGGCTTCGACTTTGGACAGCTGCCGACGGTCACGGCGGCCGAAGCCTGGCCGCAAACGTGGGATCCGCGTCCCGCGCCGTCACCTGCCTGAAATCACGCTATCCGTTCTTGGACAGCAGTGGGTCAAGACCCACCCTACCCGGCTAATGGGCCCGTTCCGCTTCCCAGCCTTTGCACGCCAGAGCAATATATCGAGGAACCTTGCGGGCTCCCGTGCCGTAGGCGCTTATCGTTCTCGGGGTGAGACCGAGAGCTCGGCCGGCCTCTGCCAGCGAAAGCCCGTTGCGAGCACGCCAAGACAAGAAGGTACGAGTGTTGTCATCGGTTTCGGTTTGCGCCAGGGCTTCTAATAGCAAAGTGTCGGCACCGATCTGGATATCGAAGGCTTCCCACTCTACTGTCCATCCTTCTCCCTCGATGACCTGCGCACCAGCAAACGCCTCGGGGTCTTTCAGCGGCGAAAGGCCAGGGAGGCGTTCGACGTCATTGGCGAGGGAGACGAAGTGACGGCTGCCGTCGACGAACGTCAGATCGAGCCGATAGTCAGGCAGCGCGGCGACCGCCTTCAACCGAGGGCGCTTCATGGATGCCATCTTTTCCACTCCTGTATCAGTTCCTCGAGGTGTTCGCGGACCCAATCGAGCACCTCGGCTTCCAGGTGGCTCGGGCAATGACCTTCGGTGACCGTCAGAGTTTCCAAGCTGATACCGACGTCGACCGAGCCACCCACGAGATGCACGTGCATGGGCGGGTGGTCCTTCTCGCGTACCTGCAGCCGGTACCGATTGCGGAAGCGATGCTTGGTCGTCATGGAGCAATCTTATGGAAATTATTTCTATAGGTCAATGCGGCTGGCCGCCCGGTGTGGTCCATAGCCGCGCTCACGTCCTTGTGGGTCACGAAGCGGATTCGCACTGGGACCCGTCGAGATCGCTATCCTGCTACTGGATCCGCCTTCCGCCCCGCCCTCTCCGGTCGCCCGGTCCCGCCGTGCCCGTGCTCGGAGAGGAGGGTCGGGAGCCCCCCGTCTCACTGGGGCAAGACCAGGCGCAGCCCGATGCCGAGGTTCCCGTACCCGGGCCAGTTGATGTGGCGGTACGCCGACCGCAGGTACCACGGGTCGCGGATCCAGCAGCCGCCGCGGACCACCCGGTACGAGCCCGTTACCGGGCCTGTGGGGTCGGTCTGACCACCGGCAGGGTAGGCCCCATACCAGTCCTGCACCCACTCCCACACGTTGCCGCTCATGTCGTGGAGGCCCAGCTCATTCGGGAGCTTTTCACCCACGGGGTGGGTCACGGACCCGCTGTTCTCCCAATACCACGCGTACTCCCCTAGCCGGGCGTCGTCGGAGGTGCCGGCGTACTTCTGCTTCGGCGATCCGTAGCTCGCCGAGTACTCCCACTCGGCCTCGGTGGGCAGCCGGTAGGCCTTGCCCGTGCGGGCGTTGAGAGTTGCGATGAAGTCCTGCACTTCGTCCCACGAGACAGTCTCCACCGGGCAGGTGGGGCAGTCGGGGTAATTGGGGGGCTGGAAGTTCGACGGGTTCGAGCCCATCACCGCCTGCCACTGGGCCTGCGTGACCTCGTACTTGCCGAGGTAGAACCCCTTCGTTAGAGTCACCGTGTGCACCGGGTACTCGTCGGAATACCCGTCCCCGAACGTATCGCCCATCTGGAACGTCCCGGCGGAGACCCAGACGAATTCCATAGGCACGTCCTCCGCACATTCCTCTCCAAGCAGAAAATCCTTCGCACAATAAAGAAACATTTGATTGCAGTAGGGGTGAATGCGGCCTAACGCGTCCACACACCCGTCATGGTTGAAGCAATTTTGGGTATAGACGGGATCGTCCTCCCCCAAAAATTCGCATCCTACCCCGCAGCGGCCGAAGCAGTCGCCCTCTGCCAGGGAGGACGGTTCGACGGTATGTGGGAATTCCGTGCAAGCTCCGGGATAGTAGAGCATTACAGGCCCAAGCGAGATGCCGGTGGGCCATCCGGAGGAGATGTAATTTCCGCTGCTCTCCTGCCCCATCAGACTGCAGATACTTTCCGAGGTCAGAGGCGGGGGTACTTGGCAAGCGCTCGTGTAGCTCTCTAAAGATAAATCCGGGGCTTCTATATTGGATGCCTCATACTGTAGCGGTAGGTTTTCGGGCCAGCTATGCAGCAGGTTCAAAACCCTCAGCAGCAATTTTCTTGATCGTGACTCCGCCTCTTTCTTGGAGACGATCTCTGCGAACCGAGCAATTCTGTCCTTGTCTCCCGTCGACAAGAACGCGGGCCTCCCAGCTTCTCTCAAGATCCCTTTTACAGAAACGTCGCTATCCTTGACATGGATCCGGATCTCCTTTCCGTCCACCAGGAGGAGTATTTTGGTTCCCTCGCCCAATTGCACAACCTGATAGGAAAGTCCCAGCTCCGGCGCGCTTCCCTGCATGGACACGCGCCCACTTGCAAGGGATTCGCCGGGCGCTTCGCCGCCGGGCAAGGGCTCTGCGGAGCCGACTTTCGCCGGAAGGAGCAGCCCAGCAACTGAGGCGAGCAACGCAAGCCAGGTGACGGCGGCCGGCAGTCTCTTCGTCTTGAGCTTTGGCATGGTGGATCCTCCCGTTGGAAAGCGATGGGCGATCGAGGACAAGAAAAGATCGAGGGGCATCCGGCGAAAGCCGGCGCCGCCCGGAGCGAGAACGAGAAAAGGCCCCTTCCTCCGGTCAGCATCCGTGGAAGCGGCCTCCTATTGCCGCGGGGAAACGGCGGTCTTACCGAATCTCGGCTGCCCCCCCCCGCTGCGCGAACGCAGCAACCCGCCCTCCTTCGGAACTTTCCCGAGGGAGCGGCTCTCTTGCTTGGGATCGGAACGAAGCCGGTTACCATCGCCCCCCGGCACGTATGACAAAAACAACTCCACTCGGCCCGTTAATGAACGTAAATCTGAGGCCAAGGAGGCCGACACTTTGGAGAATCGCTCTAACCCATCGCCGCGTCTCCGGCTTCTGTGCGGCCCGCCCACCCGGCTGCCCCGCCCCGTGCGCTGCGAAACGGCGATCTCTTTCCATCTGTGGGCAACAGATTACCCACCGCGCGCGGCTGCGGCGGAGCTCAGTCTCCGGCAGGTAGAGACGCCGGTTACTCGGCCCCGTGCGGACCCGAACGTGCAGTTTTCCCGCATTCGGAAGAAGCGCCAAGCTGCTGGCGCAAGAGAAACGAGCAGGTGCGGGCCGAGGAGGCTGACCGGGGATTTCACGGCCCGCTCCTCAGAGCCCGTTCAACTCTCCAGGGCTTTCGCTATCCAACCCGATGGGATCGCAGACGATGCGGGCTCGTACAGGATTCAGAGCGACGTACCGCACGAGTTCGAGGAAAAGCGGCTCTTCCTCGACGACGATGTTCTCCCTCCCTCTCCCGCTGGCGGTGAGCTGTCCTTGACCCCGATGCGCAATACAGCCGCCACGCTGCCAAATAAGCCGGAACGCGCGCCCGTGTAAAGACCGGCGAATATCAGGCACGGGGGACCGGATCGGCATCTCTGTCCCTGGAAGGCGGCATTCTTTCCGGCCTTGTGCTCACCATGGTCCCCGGCGGCTCCGCTTTCGCCAACAACCTGGAAAGGAGCGGATTTCCCGCGACGGCCGCCCGAATCCGCTCCTGCCGCTCGGCTGCAGTCATAGCTTGGTCCTCGGCGCTCACGTCCTCTCGGATCTTTCTCAAGAGGGCGACAAAAGACTGTCTTCGCGGTTCGATCATACTTCGGTCACCTCCCGTGGTGTGCGGATGTCGATCGTCCTGTACCCGGCCAGCATGTTGACCCCGTTGAAGAGCTCGATCCGCCTCAGATTGACGAGATGCTTGAAATTCCAGCTCACGATCGCCTTGACGCCTGCCAGGGTGGCTACGGCAACATGGAGCGCGTCTCCGCGGGACCTCGCGGCCACCACGCCTTCGGATACGTAGCGGTCAGCGAGGGCCTCAACCTCGTCAGTGATGGCAACTGTTTCGAGCCCGCCTTCGGGAAGGCTGCCGAGCAGCTCCTGCACCTGCTCAGGAGCACGAACGAGCTCCTCAAGGCTCAACGTGGAGATCACGGCAGTACAGCGGCCTGCCCGAAGCTCCTCCCAGAAGGCTCGGGTGTCCTCCAGGAATTCAACGTCAAAGTAGCCACCCAAAACCGAAGTATCGAGATAGTATCTGGGCCTCACTGGCTCACTTCTCCGCGACAGGCCCGCGTCGGCCGGTTTGGTTTGATCCACCGAGCCTAGGCGCCTCTGGCCTGCCGGAAGGCCCAGAGCTGCTCATCGTCGCCGTAGGCGTCGGTGGTGATCTCCTCGATCAGCTCGTCCAAGTCTCGGTCATGCGCTGCTGGCTTCATCGGCCTTCCTTCCGCGTTGCCGGAACCATCGCTTCTACCCGCTTCTTTGGCCGCCCCAGCGCGCCTTCGCCCGTTCCAGGAACGACGGCCAGGAGCTCGGTCCCGAGCCCCGGACGAGCTCCTCGAAGCCGGGCATAAAGCCCGTCTTTCGGTGGTGCTGGCCCCGCACCCGAGCGACGGTCCTTTCCCATTCCGCGGTGAGCCCCGCCTTCTCGAAGCACCGCTGTGCGCTCTCGAAGTTTTCGAGCGCGGCGTCGTAGTACTTGCTCTTCCCGGCGTTCAGGATTCGCATCCCCTGGGCGCCCCAGAGCCTCGCCGCGACCTCCGGATGAGACTTCTCAAGCTTCTCTGCGGCGGGTTCGGTGGCGAAGTGGCTGAGGTCCTCCAGGGCGGCATCGCTCGCTTCGCGCAGCCGCTCGACGAGGAGTTCGAGTTCCTTGGTCACCAGGAGGAGCTCAATGGCGGAGGCCAGGTTTCCATCCATCGCAGCCTTGAGGGCCCTTTCGTGCCAGGCGGCCCGGTCGGGCTTGGGCACGAACTTCATGAGCTCCTCGTAAGAGAATCTGTTCGGGTGCTTACTGTACTCGGCCCAAGCGGCTTCGAGCGCCTCGTCGCCGCGGCCGAGCTTGGAGAGCAGCGCGCGCTTGAGCTGGGCGAGCTCGTAGCCGGCCGCGGCATACGGGGCCTTCTCGCCGAACTCGATGCCCCGATCCACCCAGGCCAGGGCTTCCTCAGGCTTTCGGCGGCCGGCGAGGAGCGTCGCGACGGCGTGGCAGTCCGTTGCCGTGACGCCCGTCTCCTCGGCGAGGGCGACGTAGGCCTTGACGTTCCTTTGGACGATGTGAAGTGCTCGCAGCACCTCGCCCCAGCGGCGGCGCGCGTACTCCGAATCCTGCCGCGACGACTCATCCGCTGAGGCCGCGGTTTCGGTGGCCGCGTCGAAGCGCGCCCGGACACGCCGCTCGAAGGCCGCCCGGCTCTCCTTGTCGAGGGTCTTGGCGACGTCCTTTTCGATCCGGTAGCAGAAGCAGTAGGGGTCGTCGTCCATCCAGGCGAGCAGGCGCAAGGCGGTCTCATCCGGATCCTCTCCCGAAGCCTGGCGCGCCTTGATCCAGGATAGGAAGAGGCCCTCGACGAATTGGCTGAAGCTCCCGTTGGAATCGTCGATCTCTTCGGCCTTTTCGTAGCAGCCCGCGAGGAAGGTCTCGTAAAGGGAGGCGGCGCGCGCCGGTTCGCCCTCGACCCGCTTTGCGATCTCGGCCTGGACCTCCTCGAGTCCTTCGACGAAGGAGGAAACACCGGCGTACGCAATGAAGCGGCCGGGATGGAGGGCCCTTTCGATCTGGGGCTCAGCCGGATCGGGGCGGCGGTTGCGCTGCCTGCTCATGACGCGTCCCTCGGTGAGCTCGTGCCTTCCCATGTCCGAAGTGGGGTGAGCCTAGGCTAGGAGCTTTGGCGTATCCCCTCCCAGGGATTGATCACCTGGATCCCGCACTGTGCGAAATGGGAGGCATTCCGCGATGCGAGCGCGGCGCCGCGCGAGCGACAGATCGCCGCAATCTGGGCATCGAACTGTGAGATCGGCATCCCGGCCTGCCTGCGGCCCGCCGCGATCTCCGCATAAGCGCGGGCCGCATCGCTGTCGAAGGGCAGCACGCGCCCGGCGAAGTCTACTTCGAACATGGCCACGATCGCTTCTTCCAACCCCGACTTCCGTTTGCTCATGGGAAGGAGTGCCACCCCGTACAGGATTTCCGCTTGAGTAACGGTCGTCGTGAAAAAACTTGAAGACGGTTGAGCCGCCACGTATTCCGACACCCCTGCCTCCGGAACCGGCTTCATCAGCTCTGAGAGGACGTTGGTGTCGAGCACGATCATGGCTCGAACTCGGGGGGCTCCCGCAGGGGCTCACGGGGAGGTATGTGGAGCTCGATCCCGCCAAGTGCACGGAAGCGGCTCCGGATCGACGCTGCTAAATCCTGGGAACCGGCCCCATCGGAGGCCAGAGCGGACCGCAGGATCTCCCGCGCCTCCTCTTCCATCGATCTCCCTCGATGGGCGGCCCGTATGCGCAGGCGGGACTTCAAGTCCTGTTCAAGGTTACGAATGGTGATGCTCGCCACGAGAAAACCTCCTGCAATCAATGATGTCATCATAGCGGTTGAGTGCACGCTGTGCAAATCTGACTTGGACGAGATGCGCGACGGAAGGGAAGTGTCCCCGGTCCTGGACCCGAGCTCCTGTTACCCCCCAGCGGCCGTCCAGAGAGAACTCACGGGAGGAAGCTCCTCGTTCGGAGCTTTCGGTGCTCTCGGACGGCTTCGTAGTGCCCGTCCGCGTGCCAGAGCTCACCGTCGCGGCGATTGCGGCTGGGCGATCACCAGACCGGCAGAGGGATGGTGAGCCCGTTGCGCCTCAGGTCGAAACCCAGGGGTCATCGATCGCTACAGCGAGCCTGCTCATGGTGCGTCCTCTTGGTGCATGATCGACTACTCACCAACCGACTGTGGTTCTCCGGAGTCTTGCGCGTCAACCGCCCTTCACCACCTTCTCAATCCGGACCAGCGCCTCCTCGACGTCCGCCGCGCTCACGTCCTTGTGGGTGACGAAGCGGATCCGCCTCGGGCCGGTGGCATTGGAGAGGACGCCTGCCTCGGCGAGGGCTCCCACGAGGGCGGCAGCGTCCCAGCGGCGGTCCAGGAGGTCGAAGAGGACCATGTTGGTCCGCGCGGCGTCCACGTCGACGGCGAGGCCGTCGAGCGCCTGGAGCCCGGCCGCGAGCCTCCGCGCGTTCTCGTGGTCCTCCGCGAGCCGGGGGATCATCGTCCGGAGCGCGACGAGGCCCGCCGCCGCGATGACGCCTGCCTGCCGCATCCCTCCGCCGAGGAGCTTCCGGTTCTTCCTCGCCCGGGCGATGAAGTCCCTCGACCCGGCGAGGATCGAGCCCACCGGAGCCCCGAGCCCCTTGCTGAGGCAGACCATGACGGAGTCGGCGGGGGCGGCGAGCTCCACCGCGGGGCGGCCGAGGGCGACGGCGGCGTTGAAGATCCGCGCGCCGTCCAGGTGCACCGGGAGGCCGTGGCGCCGCGCAACCTCGGCCACGGCGGCCACGTTCTCCTGGGGGACGATCGCGCCGCCCGCCCGGTTGTGGGTGTTCTCGAGGCAGACGAGTGCCGTCCGGGGATAGTGGACGTTCGCCGGGCGGATCGCCTCCTCCACCCGCTCCGGGTCCAGCGCGCCGCGTTCTCCCGGGATGGCACGGATCTGACAGCCGGAGAGCGCCGCGATCCCGCCCACCTCGTAGTAGACGACGTGGCTCTCGGCCTCGACGATCACCTCCTCGCCCCGGCCCGCGTGGGTGAGCACGGCCACCTGGTTGCCCTGCGTGCCCGACGGGACGAAGAGCGCCGCCTCCTTCCCGAGGAGCGCCGCCGACTCCTCCTCGAGCCGGTTCACCGTCGGATCCTCGCCGTAGACGTCGTCGCCCACCTCGGCCTCGGCCATGGCCCGCCGCATCTCCGGGGTCGGCACCGTCACCGTGTCGCTACGGAGATCAACGCGCTTCACGGGTTCCTCCTTCCCGACGCCTACCCGGGATAATCTTCAATCCTATCGGTCCAGAGCGGCCCGGAGCGCCTCGGCGAACTGCCGCTTGCT
>JACRCS010000889.1 GCA_016218905.1 Deltaproteobacteria bacterium | reverse complement strand
TGGCGTCGCAGTACGACCACTACGTCGGTTACGCGGCCCTGCTCCTAGCGGCGGGCAGCCTGACCGACGTCTCCGCCTTCGAGTAGGAGCCCTCCGATGAAGGGAACGATCGTCCTCGTAGTCACCCTCCTCGTCGCTGCCGCCGGTTGCGGGCGAAAGGAGCAGGCACGGGTGGAACCCGCGCCGGTCGTCACCGGCGTCCGCGTCGAGGTCCTCACCCCCACGACCGGGTCCGAGGAGTACGAAGCTCCGGGCACGGTACGCTCCAAGGCCGTCACCGTCCTCTCGTCGAAAGTCGTCGGAACGGTCACGGAGGTCCGCGTCCGGGAGGGCGAGCGGGTGCGCCCCGGCCAGGTCCTCGTCGTCATCGACTCCCGGGAGGCCGAGAGCCAGGTCGCCCGAGCCAACGCAGGGAGGCGGGAAGCCGAGGAGGCGCTCACGGAGGTGGAGCGCGCGATCCAGGGGGCGGAGGCGTCCGTCGTCGCGGCCGAGGCGCAGAAGGAGCTCGCCCACTCGACCTTTCAGCGCTACCAGGCACTGCTGGAACGGCAGTCGGTGAGCCGCCAGGAGTTCGAGGAGGTGCAGGCGAAGCTCAAGGCCTCCACCGCCCAGGCGGACGGGGCGGTCGCCGGCCGCGACGCCGTGCGCGCGAAGCGAAATCAGGTCCTCGCGCGCATGGACCAGGCCAAGGCGGAGATCGGCACGGCGGAGACCTTCGCCGGGTATTCCCGGATCCGGTCCCCCATGGCCGGACTGGTCGCAGAGAAGCGCGTGGAACCGGGCAACCTGGCCGCTCCGGGCGTCCCGCTGCTCACCATCGAGGACGACCGCAGCTACCGCCTCGAGGCGTCGGTGGAGGAGAGCCAGCTCCGGCATATCCGCCGGGGCATGCCCGTCTCCGTGCGGATCGAGGCGCTCGGAGACGAGGCGCTGGCGGCGCGGGTGGACGAGGTAACGCCGGGCGCCGACCCCGCGAGCCGGAGCTTCGTCGTCAAGGCGTCACTGCCGGCGGGCCGGGGGCTCCGTTCCGGGCTCTTTGGACGGGCGGTCTTTCGGACGGGCGAGAGGCGGATTCTCGCCGTCCCCACGAGGGCTGTGGTCGAACGCGGCCAGCTCTCCGGCGTCTATGTGATCGACCGCAACGGAACGGCCCGCCTTCGGCTGATCCGGACTGGCAAGGCCTTCGGCCCGTCGGTCGAGGTCCTCTCGGGCCTGACGGAAGGCGAGCGCGTCGCCGTGGACGGGATCGAGCGCCTCGTGGAAGGGGCGAGAGTCCCGTGAACTGACAACTGACGACCCGCGACGTAGTCGCGGAAGAGGACTCCATGAACGAGAAGCTCGGGCTCGCCGGCAGCCTGGCGCAGGCCTTCATCCACTCGCGCCTCACTCCGCTCGTGATCGCGGCGTCGCTCCTCCTGGGCACGGGCGCGGTCCTCCTCCTCCCGCGCGAGGAGGAGCCGCAGATCATCGTACCGATGATCGACGTCCTCGTGCAGATGCCGGGGGCAAGCGCGAAGGAAGTGGAGCAGCGGGTGACGAAGCCCATGGAGGAGCTCCTCTGGGAGGTCCCCGGGGTGGAATACGTCTACTCCACGACGTCGCCAGGCCTCGCGATGGCGGTCGTCCGGTTCAAGGTGGGCGAGGACGAGGAGAAGAGCATCGTCCGCTTGAACCAGAAGATGTTTGCGAACTTCGATCGCATCCCTCCCGGAGCGAGCCAGCCGCTGGTGAAGCCGAGGTCCATCGACGACGTGCCCATCCTCGCGCTGACCCTGACGAGCGATCGGTACGACCACTTCACGCTGCGCCGCATCGCCGCCCAGGTGAAGGAGCAGATCAAGCAGGCCCCCGACGTCTCGGAGGTGAAGCTGATCGGCGGGCTGCGCCGCCAGGTCCGCGTCCTCGTGGACGCCGGCAGGATGGCGTCGCGTGGCGTCGCGCCGGCCGCCCTGCTGCCTCTCGTGGAGCAATCGAACCGGCAGACGCAGGCCGGGAGCTTCTCTGCCGAAAACCGGGAGTTTCTCGTGGAGGCGGGGAGGTTCCTGCGAACGGCCGAGGACGTGGGCGCGGTGGTGGTCGGCGTCTACGGCGGCCGGCCGGTCTACCTGAGGGACGTCGCGGAGGTCCGGGACGGGCCCGAAGAGCCGGCGGACTACGTGCTCTACGGCTCGGCTTCGGGAGGAGGCGCGCCGGCCGCCGGGCCAGCGCCGGGCGTGACGCTCTCCGTCGCGAAGCGCAAGGCCACCAACGCGATCCAGGTCGCGGAGCGGGTGCTCGAGCGGGTGGAGGGGCTCAAGGGCACGATCATTCCGAGCGACGTGCGCACCGTCGTCACGCGGAACTACGGGGAGACCGCCGAGGAGAAATCCGACGAGCTCCTCCTCCACATGCTGATCGCCATCGTGTCGGTGGCGCTCCTCATCTGGCTCACCCTGGGGCTGCGGGAGTCCGGCATCGTCGCCACCGCGATCCCGGTCACGCTGGCGCTCACGCTCGCCGTCTTCTACCTCTACGGCTACACGCTCAACCGGGTGACGCTCTTCGCCCTCATCTTCTCGATCGGGATCCTCGTCGACGACGCGATCGTCGTCGTGGAGAACATCGTCCGCCATTACCGCCTGCCGGAGAATCGCGGCCGGCCGGTGCGGCAGGTCGTCATCGAGGCGGTCGACGAGGTAGGCAACCCGACGATCCTCGCCACCTTCACGGTCATCGCGGCGATCCTGCCGATGGCCTTCGTCCGCGGGCTCATGGGGCCGTACATGCGGCCAATCCCGGTGGGCGCGACCGCGGCCATGCTCTTCTCGCTGCTCGTCGCTTTCGTGGTCACGCCGTGGGCGGGCGTGCGCCTCCTCGATCGCGAGGCCGAGGCGAACCACGGGAGAGAGGGGTGGACCACCCGGGCCTACCGCCGCGTCATGTCCCGGCTCCTCCACGACCCGTGGCTCCGCACCGGCTTCCTCGTCGCCGTGGTCGCGCTCCTCGTGGGCTCGGCCGCGCTGGTGGCGATCGGGTTCGTCAAGGTGAAGATGCTCCCCTTCGACAACAAGAGCGAGTTTCAGGTGATCGTCGACCTGCCCGAGGGCACGACGCTCGAGCAGACCGCCGCGGCCACCCGGGAGATGGCCGACACGCTCCGCTCGGTGCCGGAGGTGAGAGACTTCCAGCTCTACGTGGGGACCGCCTCCCCGTACAACTTCAACGGCCTCGTCCGTCACTACTTCCTGCGCCGGGGGGCGAACGTGGCCGACATCCAGGTCAATCTCAAAGCGAAGGGAGAGCGGAAGGCCCAGAGCCATGAAATCGCGAAGCGTGTCCGGCCGGCCCTGGAAGCCGTGGCCGCGCGGTACGGAGCGCGCGTGAAGGTCGCGGAGGTGCCGCCGGGGCCGCCGGTTCTGCAGACCCTGGTCGCCGAGGTCTACGGGCCCGATTACGGCCGGCAGGTGGAGATCGCCCGCGAGATCAAGGCGCTCCTCGGCCGGACACCGGGCGTCGTGGACGTCGACTGGTACGTGGAGGACGACCAGCCCAAGCTCCGCTTCGAGGTCGACCCGGAGAAGGCCGCCCTGAACGGCGTCGCGCCGGAGCAGGTCGCCGCGACGCTGCGGCTCGCGGTCGAGGGCGCGCCGGGCGGGCTCGTCCACGACCCTCGGGAGCGGGAAGACGTGCCGATCCTCCTGCGCCTGCCGCGGGCGGGCCGGTCGAGCCTCGCCGACCTGAAGGCGATCCGCGTCGCCGGCCGCCAGGGAAACCTGGTCCCCTTGGGCGAGCTCGTCCGGGTCCGGGAGGAGGTGGGCGAGCGGAGCATCTATCACAAGAACCTGATGCCGGTCGTCTACGTCACCGGAGACGTGGCGGGCGCGGTCGAGAGCCCGGTCTACGCGATCCTCAAGATCAACAAGGCGCTGGACGGGCTCAAGCTCCCCGAGGGCTACGGCCTCGAGCGCTTCGTCGCCCGGCAGCCCTCGAGCGACCTGCGCTACGCCATGAAGTGGGACGGCGAATGGCACATCACCTACGAGGTCTTCCGGGACCTGGGGCTCGCCTTCGCCGCGGTGCTGGTCCTGATCTACATCCTCGTCGTCGGCTGGTTCCAGTCCTTCAAAACGCCGGTCACGATCATGGCGGCCATCCCCTTCTCCCTCGTCGGCATCCTGCCGGCCCACGGCCTCATGGGTGCCTTCTTCACGGCCACCTCCATGATCGGCTTCATCGCCGGGGCGGGGATCGTCGTCCGCAACTCGATCATCCTCGTGGACTTCATCGAACTCCGGGTCCGCCAGGGCATGCCGCTCGACGAGGCGGTGGTCGACGCGGGCGCCGTCCGTTTCCGCCCCATGCTCCTCACGGCGGCGGCCGTCATCGTGGGGGCCGGGGTGATCCTCTTCGATCCGATCTTCCAAGGACTCGCGATCTCGCTCATGGCGGGTGAGGTCGCTTCCTTGCTTCTGTCCCGGATGACCGTTCCGGTCTTGTACTATCTCGGCGAGCGGAGGCGGGATCGAGCGCTCGCCGCCCCGGTCGAGCCTCCCGGACCGGAGGAGTACGCGGTGGAGGGCGGGTAGAGCGGTAAAGATTCCAGAGGAAAGGAGGTGAGCGGCATGAAGCGCTACATGGTTCCGCGGGTGGCCCACTGCAGCGAGGGCTGCCCTAGCCGGTCCTTGGCATGACGGAAAACTGCCACGTCCCTAGAGGACGCGAAAGGGGCGGCAGATGCCGCCCCTTTCGTATCGTGCGCCGGCGCCTCTGGGCCGCGCCTAGAGGATGCCGACCTGGGTGAAGGCGTTCTGGACGGCCGAGAGGTCGCTCGGATAGAGGTCCAGGGTCGCCTGCTCGACCGCGTCGCGGGCGGCCGTGAACCCCGACGTGGAGGTGAGATAGAACATGGCGAGGTAGTAGATCTGCTGGGCCTTCGCCGCCCCGATCGCCTCGGTAATCAGGTACGCGGCCTTGTTCGGAATGCCCGAGTTGATGTGGACCCCGCCGTAGTCGTTCGTCGGCAGGCACGTGCCGACGATGTACTGCTCGGACGTGTGACCGGGCTGGCCCCAGCCACTCAGAGGGTCTGCCGGAACGTAGTCGTTATAGGCGTAGGCGTCGGTCCGGAAGGGGGGATCGTCCATCCGCCGCAGCGCGTAGTACCCTTCGTAGCCCGGCGTCTTGGCGATCTTCATGATCTCCTCGCCGATCTGGTAGGGCTCGAGATCCCCCGCGTCGATCGTCACGAACATCCCTATCACGTCCGACCAGGACTCGTTGAGGGCCCCCGCTTCCTTGCAGTAGACGAGGCCGTTGATCGCCTCGGTGATGCCGTGGGTCATCTCGTGGGCGACCACGTCGAGCGCCCCGGACAGCGGACTGAAGATGTAGCCTCCGTCGCCGAAGACGAGCTGCTGGCCGTCCCAGAAGGCGTTGTCATAGTTCTTGTCGTAGTGCACGGTTGCGATAAAGCCTCCCGAGCGCGCAAATCCGCTCGACCCGTACCAGGAGAAGTCCGTGTAGTTGGCCGCCAGGAAATCCACCGTGTAGTTCATGTAGTAGTGCGCGTCCACGGCAGCGGGATCTTCCCAGTAGTTGTCGCTGTCCGAGAGCAGGGTTCCGGGCAGTCGCGTTCCGCCGCCCGCCGAATACGTCTTGGCGGTTACAGCTTGAACGCCGCTAACGGGATAGTTCCCCAGGTAGTACTTGGTGCCGACCCTGTACGTGTCCAGGGACTTCGTCTGCCCGTCCGACCCGAGGCCCGAGCCGGTGGCAGGCCCGTCGTGCCGGATCCGGTCGTCGACCAGGATTTCCGCTCCCGTGCGGGCGTCCACGTACACCTGCAGGCGGTTCGGGCGAGGCTCGGAGCGGAGTGGGAAGTCAACCCGGTACGCGAGCCGCGTGCTGCCCTCCCACGGCACCACGAGGAGCGTGACGGCCTCGGCGGCCCCGCCGCCGGCGAGCTTGGCAGCGCTCCGTTCCGCCTCCTCCCGGGAGAGGGCCGGCACGGGATCCAGGGACAGGCCCGGTTCGAAGAAGTTGGCGACCGTCGCCGCCCCTCCACCGCTGACCCGTACGGTGATCTTGCCCCCCAGTACCTGGAGGCCCCGGTAGAACTGCTGGAAGGTGACGAAGGTCCCCACCCCCGTCTCCCGGGTGCCGGCAGGCCCCAGTTCCGTGGCGACGTCCTGGACGCCGAGCAGCGGGGCAGCCTCCGCGATGAGGCGCTGCGCCTGCTCCTCGGCGGGTGCGGCGCTCCCGCCGAAGAGACGGCCGGAGATGAACTTTGCGACCCCGCGCCCTTCATCCCAGCGAAGGGTGACGGCCTCGCCCGCCCGGCGCTCCAAGGCGCCGAGCGCTGCCCGTTGGGCGGCCGAGGGCCCTTGGCTGGCCCACGTCGTACCGGCCGTCAGAACGAGGATCCCGAGGCAGAGCAGTGCGTTCCATCGCTTCATTCTTCCCATGAATCCCTCTCCTTGGGCTTGAGGACGCGGAGTCCCAGCCCTGAAGTGTTCAGCAGGTCGGGCAACTCCGCAGACAGACGTTCGCTCCCTTACTTGTCGGCCGATATGGTGCAGCGTTCAAGCGAAGCGAGCTCAGTCCAGCCGGAGCGCTCGACGCGTAGTGCCAAAGCAAATTGCGGGCCAAGCTGACGGTTCTTCTGGAACGACCGCGCCGCCCCGTGGCGGCGTGCCACGACGGCGTGCCTGTGGGAATGTCGGGCAAGACACTGGGAAAATTCTTTCCACAAAATGCCCGAATCCTTCGA
>JACRCS010000893.1 GCA_016218905.1 Deltaproteobacteria bacterium | reverse complement strand
TGCAATAGTCAAACCGCGCCGGCCCGCACTCAGTCTCCAAGTCTTCTTAGAAGGTGGAAGTCAGCTGTAATGAACGTGATTCACAAGCAATTTTGACGACTGGGTATGAAGTCCCGCTTCGAGCCCACGCAGAAAAAGTGAAAAACTTTGCCATTTATGGACACAAGAATCCTGCCCCAGCCGTACAAGGACGCTTCCGGAAGCACTCGGCCGAGCAGCGCGTTGAGAACGCCGTCGCGCGCGGTATCGTGATCCCATGCACCGCGCTTCCGCCCCCAGCCCCGGGCCTCCAGGGGATCGATCTTCATCGCCTCGACGCCGCGCGCGCCGCCGCCCCCCGGGCCCCGAGCACGTCCCCCGCGGACGGAAGCAGGCGAAGATCCTGGTCGACGGCCGCTGCGTCACGCTGACGAACCTCGAGAAGCCCTTCTGGCCCGAGCTCGGGCTCACGAAGGGCGACCTCCTGCGCTACTACGCGCGCGTGGCTCCGGTGCTCGTTCCGCACCTGGCCGGGCGGGCGATGGTGATGAAGCGGTACCCGAACGGCGCCGCCGGGCCGTTCTTCTTCATGAAGCGGATTCCGGCCTACGCTCCGGAGTGGATCGAGACGTGCGCGATCGCGCACGCCTCCGGGAATGTCATTCACTTTCCCGTGGTCAACGACGCCGCGTCGCTCCTCTGGGTCGTGAACCTCGGCTGCATCGACCTCAACCCCTGGTACGCCCGGTGCGACGACGTGAACCGCCCGGACTTCCTCCACTTCGACCTTGATCCGGTGCCCGAGGCGAGCTTCGAGGACGTGCGGGAGACCGCGTTCCTCGTCCGCGAGCTCCTCGGGCAGCTCAAGATGCCGAGCTTTGCGAAGACCACCGGTTCGAAGGGGATCCACGTGTACGTCCCGATCGTCCGGGGGCCGACCCAAAAGCAGGTCTGGACGCTCGCGAAGAGCATCGCGCGGCTCCTCGCGGAGCGGCATCCGAAGCGCGTCACGGCGGAGTACCGGATCGAGAAGCGCCCCGCCGGGCGGGTGCTGGTGGACTATAACCAGAACGCGTGGGGACGCACGCTGGCGTCGATCTACTCCGTCCGGCCGAGGCCCGAAGCCACCGTCTCCACCCCGGTCACGTGGAAAGAGCTGGAAGGGGGAGCCCGCCTCGAGGACTTCCACCTCCGGAACGTCCCCGAGCGGGTGGAGGCGCTGGGGGACCTGTGGGCGCCGCTCCTTCCGGGGACCGAGGGGAGGGTGGACCTGGCGCCCCTCCTGGGTGCCCTGTGAGTCTCGCCCTCCCGCGGCCCTTCCCGCCGGCGGAGGCGCGGCTCGTGGACGAGATCCCGGAAGGGGACGGCTGGCAGTACGAGCCCAAGTGGGACGGCTTCCGCTGCCTCGCCTTCCGCGACGGGCCGGAGGTCGAGCTCCAGTCGAAGGCCCTGAAGCCGCTCACTCGTTACTTTCCCGAGGTGGCGGCTGACCTCGCCTCGCTACCCGAGCAGCGCTTCGTGCTCGACGGCGAGCTCATCATCCGCGCTGGCCCCGCGCTCTCCTTCGAGCGGCTCCTGGAACGCATCCACCCCGCGGAGAGCCGGATCCGCAAGCTCGCCCGGGAGTTTCCCGCGTCCTTCGTCGCGTTCGACCTTCTGGTGGAGGGAGAGAGGCTTTTCGTCGGTGAGCCGTTCAGCGAGCGGCGCCGCCTCCTGCAGGGGTTCGCCGCCCGCAACTTCGGCGCAGCGCGGCGCGTCCACCTGTCGCCCGTCGCGGGGGGGTCGGACGAGGCGAGGTGCTGGCTGGAGGGTGGGGTGGGGCTGGACGGAGTCGTGGCGAAGCGCCTCGACCTCCCGTACTGCTCCGGGGAGCGGACCGGCATGCTCAAGGTGAAGCGCCAGCGGACCGCCGATTGCGTCGTCGGCGGGTTTCGCTACGCCGCCGCCGGCCGCGTCATCGGCTCCCTCCTCCTCGGCCTCTACGGCCCGGACGGCCTCCTCCACCACGTCGGCTTCACCTCCGGCCTGACGGCGGCGCAGCGCAGCGAGTACGCGGCCAAGCTGGAGCCGCTCCGCGGCGGCTCCGGGTTCACCGGCAACGCGCCCGGCGGCCCGAGCCGCTGGAGTACCGAGCGCTCCGCCCAGTGGGAGGCGCTGCGGCCCGAGCTCGTCGTGGAGGTCGGCTACGACCACTTCTCCGAGGGCCGCTTTCGCCACGGCACGCGGCTGCTCCGCTGGCGCCCCGACAAAGCCCCGGAGCAGTGCACCTTCGAGCAGGTGGAGCGGGCGGGCGAGACGGCCGGGCTTCTGACCGATTGGACCTCCTGAGGCTATGAGGTCGTTCATAACTCGCTGCGCCTGGGCGAGGTCCGAACTCAGTGTCGCTTATCACGACGGGGAGTGGGGAGTCCCGGTCCACGACGACCGGCTGCTCTTCGAGTTCCTCGTGTTGGAAGGGGCGCAGGCGGGGCTGAGCTGGGAGACGATCCTCCGGAAGCGCCCGCGCTACCGGCTGGCCTTCGAGGGGTTCGATCCGGAGCGGGTGGCCCGGTACGGGGAGGGCAAGATCGCGGAGCTCCTCTCGGACCCGGGCCTGGTCCGGAATCGTCTCAAGATCTCTTCCGCCGTGGAGAACGCCCGGCGTTTCCTGGAGGTTCAGGCGGCTTTCGGGAGCTTCGACGCCTACCTCTGGAGTTTCGTCGGAAACCGGCCGCGGCAGAACCGCTGGGCCTCTCTGCCGGAGGTGCCGGCGCGGACGGCGGAGTCCGACGCCCTCAGCAAGGACCTCCGGGCGCGGGGTTTCCGGTTCGTCGGCTCGACCATCTGTTACGCGTTCATGCAGGCGGTCGGCCTCGTCAACGACCATGCGGTGGACTGCTTCCGCTGGGAAGAGGTCCACAGGCTCAGTCGCCCCCTCTGAAAAGGAGACGCCATGTTCCGTCGCATCGACCACGTGGAGATCGTGCCCAAGGACCTCGAACGGAGCATCCGGTTCTACTCGGAAGTCCTCGGGTTTCGGCTCAAGTCCCGCCATCCGGTCCCGAATCCGCCCATGCGGGAGGTCGTCTACCTCACGCTGGGCGACACGATGCTCGAGCTGATCGGGGCGGATGTGGGCACATCGGGCGATCCGGAGAAGTGGCAGGTCGGCTTCCGCGGCATAGCGCTGGAAGTGGAGGACATGCCGGCGGCCCTTCAGGCCTTGAGCGACCGGGGCGTGGCCGCGGCGCGGGAGCCGGTCGATCTGGGAAACTCCATCCGGGCGGAGATCCGCGATCCGGACGGTCTCATCGTGGAGCTCCGGCAGTGGAAGTAGCCGATCCGGTCCGGTTCGGGCCGCCTCCGGTATCCGATCGTGGATCATTTGGGCCCGCCCTCGGCATTGCGTATCCGGCGCGCAGGAGCGACGTTAACGCATACGGAACGCTCCGGTCGTCGGGTTGCGTCTTCGAGCGCGGCCGTCCGGAGGTTGAAGGAGGTCATGATGATGAAACGACTGCTGACAGTGATAGGGCTCATCGGAGCCCTGGCCGTGCCGGCCGGGGTTTGGGCCGCCGGTGAATACGGCAAAGACAAAGGTTACGAGAAGCACACAACGGGAGGCAAGGCCGCTTACGGCATGTACAGCCTGAGCGCGGACCAGATCCAAGGCATGAGCCTGAAGAGCCGCGACGGCAAGGACGTCGGATCGATCCACAAGGTGTACATCAATACGGAGACCGGAAAGATCGACTACGCGGTCGTCTCCGCCGGCGGCGTCCTCGGCCTAGGGGACCGCAAGTACGTGGTCCCGTGGCAGGCCCTGGACGTCCGTAAATCTGGCGAGCGGTGGGAGGGCTTCGTAGCGAGCTTCGACGCGGAGAAGCTGAAGACCGCCCCCGAGTACCGAGCGGACATGACCGACGAGTACCGGTACAGCATCTGGAACTGGTGGGGAATCAAGGGCTACGAGAAGGGCGACTACGAGAGAAAGGGCTGAGGAGAACGCCTCTCCTCGCGGTCAAAGGGCAGGCCTGAGGGCCTGCCCTGATCTTTTCGGGGTTCGACCTTCGCCTCAGGCAGCTCGCTTCGCTTCCGAGGTCCGCCAGCCGGCCGCACGGATCATCCGCATCAGCTCCCGCATGAAGGCGGGCAGGTCGCCGGGCTGCCTCGACGTGATGAGGTTTCCGTCCACCACGACCTCCGCGTCTTCGTAGTGGGCCCCGGCTTCCTTCAACTCCGGCGCGACCGACTTGTAGCACGTCGCCCTGCGGCCCCTCAGGACGCCGGCCGTGACGAGGATCTGCGGACCGTGGCAGATGGCCGCCACGGTCTTGCCGGCCTCCACGAAGCTCTTCGCGATCTGCACCGCTTTCGGGTCCGCCCGGACCGCCGCGGGGGCCTTTCCGCCCGGCAGCACCAGGACGTCGTACGCCGAAGTGTCCGTCTCTGACAGGGTCTTCTCGACGTTCACCTCGTACCCGTGCTTGCCCGTTATCTTCCCTTCGCGCATCGAGACCAAGTCTACCGGGATCCCTTCTTCCTGGAACCGGTAATAGGGAATCAGGAGCTCGAGGTCCTCGAACCCGTCTGCGCTGATCATGAGCACCTTCATCGTCTTCTCCTCCGTCCAGCGGTGAACCGCGTCCTTCGCCGGCTCGCGAGCGAGTGCACGCCAGAGTCGGCGAGGGGGCGATTCGATCTTCCCTATGGGTAAGGCGCGCGGGCAGTCGCTGCCAGGGAGGACGGACAGAGATATCCCACTTCCGGGCGCGAGAGGACGGGGCAGCGGTCCTTGCAACCCTCCGCCGATTGTGGTTTACTCGGCGTCCCTTGGGGGCGAGTAGCTCAGATGGATAGAGCGTTGGTCTCCGGAACCAAAGGCCGTGGGTTCGAATCCCGCCTCGCCCACCATATCTGAATCCGAGCAAGTCCAGAATAGGCCAGGAACCCAAGGAAGACAGCGGTTTCTGGCCTTTTCTGCGTCCGGGCTCGTCCGCTCGCGTCTTTGACGGGGCGTTGCAGTCGGCGGCTACGTCTCTGATCGTCAGACTACGGCGTAGCCGAACCTAAGGCCGGATCCGCAAGTAACCTGTTCGACGCGGGCCTTACGCCTGTGGGAGCGGCTTTCCAGCCGCGATCGGCCGAAGGCCGGCCTGTGCGCGTGGCCCGCGGCAAGACGGCCGAGAGAGTTTCACCGGTGTGTCGAAAGAGCAGGGGAGAGGGGGGAGTGGTGAACTAGGACGCAACGTCCCCCTTGGTCCCCGGGACCAGGAGGAGACGCGGAGATCTTCCTCCCGTTCCTCCGCCCCTGTCCTTGACCTCCTCCTCC
>JACRCS010000892.1 GCA_016218905.1 Deltaproteobacteria bacterium | reverse complement strand
TGCCGGCAGCCCCAAGGCGCGCATCGACGGCTTTACCATCGAGGGTGCGGACCTCGGCGGCGCGATCTTCGTCAACGCGTACGCTCATGGCCTCGAGATCGGCAACAACCGGATCCTCAACAACCAGGGAACCCTGGGCGGGGGTGTGCGCATCGGGAACCCGTCGCAGGCGAACTTGGCAGGCCTCGAGCAGAGCCTGCCCCCGAGTCCCAACCGCGACATTCGGATTCACCATAACCAGATCATCGAAAACGGCAGCCTCTACACCGGAGGCGGCGTGGCCATCTATAGCGGCGCGGCCGACTACCAGGTGGACCGCAACTACCTGTGCGGGAACTTCAGCCGCCGGGGCGGGGGCGGGTTGAGTCAGCTGGGGCTTGCCGAGGACCTGAACGGCGACGGAGTCGCCGGCATCATCGCCCGCAACGACATCCTCTTCAACGAGGTCTTCCAAGGTGACGAGATCGGCGGAGGAGGAGGCGGGATCGAGCTTGCCGGCGAGGCGCCTCCTCTGGGAGCGCCCCTCGGAACCCTGACCCAGGGAACCGGCTCGGTCACTTTGGACTCGAACCGGATTCAGGGCAACCTGGCCGGCGCCGCGGACGGAGGCGGCATCGCTCTGCGCTTCGTGAACGGCCAGGACGTGCAGGGCAACCCTGCCGACCCCGGCGCCTGGTACCGGGTGAACCTCTTCAACAATGTGATCGTCAACAACGTCACGGGCCTAGCCGGCGGCGGGATTTCGCTTCAGGACGCCGCCCGGGTCTCCATCGTCCACAACACGGTCACCCACAACGACAGCGCCGCAACTGCGGCCGACGCCTTCCCCGGCGACCCGAGTCAGTCCACACCCCAGGTGGCGGGCATCGTCTCCCGCGCCCATAGCCCGGGCCTCGCGGCAGCGAGCGGACAGGGCTTCTCGAACCCGGAGCTGCGCAACGACATCGTCTGGCGCAACCGGTCCTTCTTCTGGCGGGCAGGCGATCCCCCGGCGCTGCTGGACAATCCCGCGGGCCTCTACCAGGACCTCGGGGTGGTTGGCACGGCGGGGCGTCTGGACCCGCAGCTCTCGGTGCTGACCGATACCACCGGATACGCCCTCAACAACACGAGCGCAGATCCGCGCTTCGCAGCCTCGTATCTCAATGCGCTCCGCACTGCCGCGGCGGCAGACGAGGGCGGCAACTTCGTGCAGGTCCTCTTCACACCCCTGGCACCCACCGGCGACTACCACTTGGGTCCCGGGTCGTCGGCCATCGACGCGGGAACGGATGCCGTGCTCTCCACCCATGCCGAGCTCTCGACGGACTTCGAGGGCGACGCGAGGCCGGATGGGGATTGCCCGGACAGCGGGGCCGACGAGGCCCTCGGCCTGGGCGGCACGGTTCCAGGCGGGTGCGGGCAGCCGATCGCTTCGCCACAGGCTCCCGTGGCCGAAAACGACCTCTACCGCGTCAACTCCTTCACCACATACTCCGTGGCCGCTCCGGGCGTGCTCGGCAACGACGCGGACGCAAACGACGATCCCCTAACGGCCGCGCTGACGCCCGGCAGCCTCACCCAGGGTACGCTCGTCTTCAACGCCGACGGCTCGTTCCGCTGGGCTCCACCGTCGGTCACGTGGGTCGGTACGGCCACGTTCCGGTACCGGGCCAACGACGGCATCCTCGACAGTAACGAAGCCACGGTGACCCTCGACAAGGAAATGGCCGTGGAGAGGGCGACCCTCGCCCGAGGAACCCGGACGTGGGACATCCGGGGCAAGAGCACGGCGCCCGAGGGTACCCAGGTCACCGTCTACTATGGCCCCGATCTCACCGGTCCCGAGATCGGAACGACGACGGTGTTCCGAACTGCCCAGGGCCAGCTTCGGTGGAGACTGACCGTCCCGGCCGGGCCGGTTCCGGGGCGGGGGCGAACCATCAGTGCCGAGTCGGGCACCGGGGCGCAGCTCCTGGGTGTGCCGTTTACGATCATTCCCTAGCAACCTCACGCCTCGTCCCGCCGGGCATCTGCCCGGCGGGACGAGCGAGGCGAAAGGAGGCCCTTACGATGACTCACATCCGATTTGTGCAGGCGCTGGTACTTATGGCCGCCCTGCCCCTGGCCGGCACGACTCCGTCGGGCGCAGCGGTCCTGATCCAATGCCCGGGCGACGCCGACCTCGATGCAATCCCCGACGGCGCGGCAGATCCCAGGAACCCGAAGATCGGCGGGACGACCTACTCCTTTCCGGGCGATGCCCGGTGCATCCACCTCTCGTCCGGAGACGGGTTCGCCACCATGGCGGACGGAAGGCCCCAGTACATGTTCGGGTTCGGCGACCTGACGGGCATCGGCCAGAGCCAGGCGCTCGATGGCGGCATGCTCGCGGCGGAGTGGCCCGCGCCGACGATCGCACAGGACGAGGGCGACGAGTTCTACCTCACCCTGACCAACGTGGGAATGATGATGCGGCCGGACCTCTTCGACCCCCACACGGTCCACTACCACGGCTTTCCTCAGGCCTCATCGATCTTCGACGGGATGCCCGACGGGTCGATCGCCATCAACATGGGGGGGAGCCTGACCTACTACTACTACGTGGCCCAGCCAGGGACCTACATGTACCACTGCCACGTGGAGGCGACCGAGCACATGCAGATGGGGATGCTCGGGAATCTCTACGTAAGGCCGGCCCAGAACCGGCTGCCCGCGGGAACGGCCCTCTCCAGCCATCCCTTGCGCAGGGCGCACAGTAACCCCGATTGGAGCGCAAATCGCAATGAGGACGATCCGTTGCTCGGAGACAAGTACGTGTACAACGACGGCGACGGGTCGACCTACTACGACGTGGAAGCCGCCATCCAGATCGATCACTTCGACCCCGATTTCCACGATGCGAGTCTGAACGTCCAGCCCCTCCCCTTTGCCCTCATGAAGGACAAGTACCCCATGCTGAACGGGAGAGGGTATCCGGACACGACCAACCCGGGCTCGATTTTCGGCGCCGGGCAGGTGGAAAACGGGGGCAGGGACTCCCAGCACGTCTCCTCCCTCATCCAAGCGAGGCGGGGGGACAGGCTGCTGCTCAGGCTCTCGAACCTGAACGTCACGCGGATGGACACCGTCGCCACGACCCTGCCCGTGCCGATGACGGTGGTGGGCATCAGCGCAAGGCTGCTGCGCGGCCCGGACGGGAAGGACCTCTCCTATAGAACCAGCTCGGTGACCTTGAACAGCGGGGAAACGGCAGACGTCATCCTGTATCTGGATCCGGCAAAGGTACAGCCCGGCAGATACTTTCTCTACAGCACGCAGCTCAACCTCCTCAGCAACAACGAGGAGGACTTCGGCGGCATGATGACCGAAATACGCGTCAATTGAGGGCCAGGGAGGTTGCCATGAGGAAGCACATCGGAAGGATCGCAGACTTCCCTCTCACCGTCGCTGTCCTGGTCCTCTTTTTCCTGGCAGCGGACGCGGGAGCCATGATCGACGGGGTGACCGGGCCCAGCTTCAGCTTCACCGCCGGAGCGGACTTCATTTCCACGGCCGAGGGCGGCAGCTGGCTGGTCTGGGGTTACAAGGACAACCAAGCCGCTCCCCCCTTCAACCGCGCCCAATATCCGGGCCCCACGATGATCGTGAACGAGGGGGACACGGTCACCGTCACCCTCACGAACACGTTGCCGGAGCCGGTCTCCATCCTCTTTCCGGGCCAGACCGGGGTGACCGCCACGGGCGGCCAGCCGGGCCTCCTCACCCGGGAGTCCGCGGGCCCGGCCGATTCCGTCACCTATCGGTTCAAGGCCTCGAAGCCGGGCACGTACGTCTACTACAGCGGCACGCACATGGAGCTACAGGTGGAGATGGGGCTCCTGGGCGTACTCATCGTCCGGCCTGCCCTGGGCGAGAGTTACGCGTACAACCACGCGAACACCCGTTTCGATCGCGAGCACCTGTTCCTCCTCACCGAGATGGACCCGTATGTTCACCTGTACGTGGACTTCGGCGCCGCGAACCTCGTCAACAACACGAATCGGGACCCGTTGTACTGGTTCATCAACGGCCGCGTCGCCCCGGACGACATGCTGCCCTCCTTCGTCCCCTGGCTCCCGACCCAGCCTTACGGCTCCATGGCCATGATGCATCCCGGCGACCGGCTGCTCATACGGGTCGTCAACCTCGGACGGGACCTGCACCCCTTCCATACCCACGGCAACCACGCCAGGGTGATCGCCCGGGACGGCCGGCTTCTGGAGAGCACGCCCGGGGCCGGGCCTGACTTATCCTTCGAGACCTTCACGATCAACGCCGTTCCGGGGCAGACCTGGGATGCGATCTTCGAGTGGACGGGCGAGAAACTCGGCTGGGACATCTACGGGCCCGTGGACACGGCATGCGCCGACACCGACAACAATGGCTTCGATGACGCAACCGGCGCCTTCTGCCATGACGCAGCATGCACCGACCTCGCCGACAACAGGACGGGAGCCCGGGCTCCGGACGGCTTCGACGACGCAACGTACGAGTACTGCGCCGATCACGGAAAGCCGTTGCCGGTGGTCCTGCCTGCGCTCCAGGATCTCGCCTTGGGAGGCTTCTACGGCGGCAGCCCCTTCCTGGGGGACGTTCCGGAGGGCGGTCTTCCCCCCGGCCAGGGCGGGCTCAACCCGACCGGGGCCTTCGTCTTCATGTGGCACTCCCACGCGGAGAAGGAGCTCACAAACTTCGACATCTTTCCGGGCGGCATGATGACCATGCTCTACGTCGAGGCCCCCGGCGTTCCGATTCCTTGAGGAAAGGAGGGAGAGGACATGAACGGCAAGATTCTCCTCGTGCCTTTGCTGGTTTCATCCCTCCTTGCGGCCGGACCGGCTCTTGCGGCCGAGTACTGGCTGTGCGCCGGAGCGACCGCAAAGGAGATGCCTGACGGCGCGGTCGTCACGATGTGGGGCTTTGCGCAGGACAACAACAATAACCTGAGCGATGGCTGCGGCGGCCAGCCGCAGGTCCCCGGCCCCGAGCTGGTCGTGCTCCCCGAAGACAGCACCGGCCTCATTGTTCACCTGCGCAATGACCTTCCGGTCCTCAACGGCGAACAGGTTCGCGTCTCGCTCTTCATCCAGGGGCAGGCTTCGAGCGCGGCAGGGGCGCCGGCCACGGCCTTCTTCACCGATGCCCAGAGTCGGGAGCGGGCTCGGTCGTTCATCGAAGAGGCACTGCCGGGCGCGCCGGTCACGTACGTCTGGCGCGAGTTCAAGCCGGGCACCTACCTCTACATGAGCGGCACCCACCCGGCGGTCCAGGTGCAGATGGGCCTCTACGGCATGGCCTGCAAGGACGCCGGCCCGGGCCTGGCCTACGCCGGTGTGCCGTACGACCGTGCGGTGGCCCTGCTCTACAGCGAGATCGATCCGGGCCTGCACGCGGCCGTCCAGGCGGATGACTACGGGCCCGGCAAGTCGGTCACCAGCACGTTCAACTACCACCCCGAGTATTTCCTGGTGAACGGAGAGCCGTACGTAAGGGGGGTGACGCCGGAGATCCCGGCGGGAAACGTAGGGCAGCGGATCCTCATCCGGTTTGCCAACGCGGGGCTCCAACCCCACGTGCCCGTTCTCCAAGGCGGGTACCTGAAGCTCGTCGCCGAGGACGGCAACCCCTACCCCTATTCGCGGGAGCAGTACTCCGTGCTGCTGCCGGCCGGAAAGGCGATGGACGCGATCTTTACCCCCGGCGCGGGAGGCACCTATGCAATCCACGACCAGAGGATGAACCTCACCAACGCCCTCCAGACTCCCGGGGGCCTGATGAGCTTCCTTAAGGTCAACCCGCCCGTGCTCTACTTCTCGACCCTGGGCAACGCCGCGGTGCCGGGCGTCGCCGGACCCTATGACGACGCGGACATTTACGCCTGGGACGGCACTGCTTTCAGCCGGGTATTCCGCGCTTCGGCGGCCGGGCTTCCGGCCGACGCCAACGTCGACGCCCTGAAGGTGGTCGACGCCGACACGTTCTACCTGTCCTTCAACCGCAACGCAGGCACGGC
>JACRCS010000891.1 GCA_016218905.1 Deltaproteobacteria bacterium | reverse complement strand
CGGTGCGAGAGGGCTGCGCGAGCGCCTAAGGAGCCACATCGACCTCGCCCAGCGCCTCGAGTCGGACCTGCGCCGGGAGCCGGACGTCGAGATCCTCGCGCCGGTCCCCTTCTCCGTCGTCGTCTTCCGCTTCGCCCCAGCGTCTTTCTCCGAGCCGGAGCGCGATGCCCTGAATCAGCGCGTGCTCGAGGAAGTGAACCGCGAGGGGCGCTTCTTCATCTCCCACGGGGTCGTGAAAGGCAACTACGTCCTCCACGCCGCCATCGGGAGTCTCAGGACCGAGGAGCGGCACGTCGCCGCCTTGCTCGAATCCCTCCGTTCCGCCCGGGCTGCTGCAAAGGCCGCTGAAACCGCGAAGGCCCCGAATCCGTAAACTGGCGTACGCCGGGGGGAGAATTGCGCCGATCGCGGGAACACGCGAGTCGAGGCATGGAGATCCCCTCGGGAGAGTGAAATGAGCCTCATCGAACCGACCAACCGTACGGCGGACCTCTCCGCCCTGAAAATCCGCCGGGATTCCCGCCCCGATCGCGGGCGCTGGATCCTTCCGACCGTCCCCCCGGGAATCGTCGTCCTGATCGGCATCGCCCTGGCCTGGAGCCGGGCAACGGGCGCCACATTCCGCGCCCCCGAGGTCTCCGTGACCCGTGTCGCCCTCGTGACGCCCACCCAGGCCTCGACCGTCCTGACCGCCTCGGGCTACGTCGTCGCCCGGAGCAAGGCCGAGATCTCCCCGAAGTCGGTCGGGCGCATCGCCTGGCTGAACCTCGAGGAAGGGCAGAAGGTGAGGAAGGGCGAGCTCGTCGCCCGCCTCGAGTCCCAAGAGCTGGAAGCCCAGCGGAAGCAGTTTTCCGCCTCCCGCGAGCAGGCTCTCGCCGAGCTCGTCAACGCCCGCATCGAGAGGCAGCGCGCCGCCACCCTCCTGAAGGACCTCGTCGGGAGCCAGCAGGCGTTCGACGCCGCGGACGCGCGCGTCAAGTCGCTCGAAGCCGGAGTCTCCTCGATCGAGGCGCAGGTGCGCTACGTCGAGGAGCTGATCAAGAACTCCGAGATCTACGCCCCCATCGACGGCGTCGTGACGGTGAAGAAGGCGTTCGTCGGCGAGACGGTCGCCCCCCAGGGATTCGGCGGCGCCGGCTCCGCGGGGGCCACGTTCGCCGTCATCGTCGACCTCGGCTCGCTCGAGATGGAGGCCGACATCAACGAACAGAACCTCGGGCGGCTCGCCATCGGGCAGCCCGCCGAGGTGGCGCTCGACGCGTACCCCGACAAGCCCTACAGGGCCCGCCTGCGGCAGATCGTGCCCACCGCGGACCGTCAGAAGGGCTCCGTGAAGGTGAAGATCGAGATCCTCGACCGGAACGCGCGGATCCTCCCGGAGATGTCGTGCCGCGTCGTCTTTCTCAACCCGGAATCGAAGGTCGATACGGAGGCGAAGCCGAAGGTGATGGTCCCGTCGGCCTCCGTCGTGGAGGTCGGGGGCAAAAGAGGAGTTCTCCTCGTGAAGGAGGGGGAAGCCCACTTTCTCCCGCTGCAGCTCGGCGCTCCGGCCGGGAGCCAGGTGGAAGTCTCATCGGGCGTCGCCGGGGGCGAGGAGATCGTCGCCGAGGCGGCCGGGTCGAACGGAAAGACAGTGAAGTGGCGGGCGGAGAAGAAAGTCCGCGTGAAGAAGGACTGACGAGGAACAGATGGCCGAACCCCTGATCCGGATCGAGAACGTCGTAAAGCAGTACACCCGCGACACGCAGGTCCTCACCGTCCTCGACGGCCTCTCCCTCGAGGTCGAGAAGGGGGACTTCGTGGCCTTGATGGGCCCGTCGGGTTCGGGGAAGACGACCCTCCTGAACCTGATCGCCGGCATCGACCGCCCGACGAGCGGCCGCATCCTCGTCGGTTCGGACGAGGTCTCCTCCATGAGCGAGGGGGCCCTCGCGAAGTGGCGCAGCGAGAACGTCGGCTTCATCTTCCAGCTCTACAACCTCGTGCCGGTCCTCACGGCCTTCGAGAACGTCGAGCTGCCGCTCCTCCTGACGCGTCTCGCGCGGGCCGAGCGGCGCAAGCAGGCGGAGACCGCCCTCGCGGTCGTCGCCCTTTCCGACCGGCTGGACCACTATCCCCGGCAGCTCTCGGGCGGTCAGGAGCAGCGCGTCGCCATCGCGCGCGCCATCGCGACCGACCCGGCGCTCCTCGTCGCCGACGAGCCGACGGGCGACCTCGACGCGAAATCGGGCGAGGAGATCCTCATCCTCCTCGAGCGGCTTCACGGTGAGTTCGGCAAGACGATCGTCATGGTGACGCACGACCCGAAGGCCGCCGCCCGGGCCCACCGGCTCGTCCACCTCGACAAGGGGGTCCTCAAGGAGGACGTCCGGGCGCGGGAGGCGACGGGAGAGATCGGCGTCGCCGCGGCCGCCGCAATCGCCGCCGGCAAGTAGCCCGTGAAGATCCTCCCGCTCGTCCTGAAGAACCTCCTGAGGAAGAAGACCCGGTCGCTCCTGACGATCGGCTCGATCGTCCTGCCGCTCTTCGTCATCTGCATCCTCGGAACGCTCCTGCAGGCCCTCGAGGCCGACCCCTCCGGCGGGAAGGGGATGTACCGGATCATCGTCCGGCACAAGGTCTCCATCACGAACTGGCTCCCGGGCGCCTACGACCCGAAGATCCGGAACCTCCCCGGCGTCGTCGAGACGCTCCGGATGAACTGGTTCGGCGGCTCCTACGTCGACCAGTCTGCGAAGAACCAGTTCGCCCGCTTCTCGACGTCGGACGCCGACCGGCTGCTGAAGGTCTTCGACGAGGCGAAGG
>JACRCS010000888.1 GCA_016218905.1 Deltaproteobacteria bacterium | reverse complement strand
GCCGGTGAGGGCGTGCTTGAGCGGTTCGGGCTTTCCGAGCCCCTGGTGGGGAGTTCAAAGCGCGTCCCGGATGAGCTCGTTGATCCGCCGCAGGACCTTGCGGTCGTTCTCCTGCCAGTAGAGGTAGTCGGCCCAAGCGTCCTCGTGGAAGCTAAGGCGCATCGCTCAGTTCGCGAGGCGTGTGCTTTCCCTGTCGCGCCTCGTCCAACGCCTTCAGGAGCCTCGCCGCATTGGCCGGGTTGCGCAGAAGATAAGCAGTCTCCTCGTAGGCGTTGAAGTCCTCGAGCGACATCATGACGACGGCCTGCCCCTTCTGGCGCGTGATGATGATCGGCTCATGATTCTCGACCACTCTGTCCATGGTCTTGGCCAGGCTCTCCCTCGCCCGGGTGTAGGAGACGGTATCCACGGCGACCTCCTCGTCCAGAAGATTGTACAATAGGGTAGCGTGCGCCGGCCGAGGCCGTCAAAGCAGTTTGCCGGCATGCCTGCCGAACGGGCGAGTTCCCAGCTCTGAAACCGGCGCGGGCGGGAAGGACAGAAAGGGGGGAAGGACCAGGCCACGTGCCCGGCGTGGTACGGCACCTCTCAGCGAGAAGCCGCGGCGCACGGCTACCGATGCCTGGTATCCTGTTTGGGAGTCCTTGCCTGTAATGCCCCTAATTCAGCCCCAGCATGGAACCACGTCACCGGGTGGCAGACCGGTGACCGCAGTTGGACCGAGGTCGAGCCCGTCACTCCTCGTCGTCGTCCTCGTCCTCGTCCATCTCCCGCTCGATCTTCACCTCGACCTTCTTTTCGTCGTCGTCGTCCTCTTCGTCATCCTCCTCGACTTCCACGTCTACTTCTTTGAGGAACTCGTCGTCGTCGGCGTCCTTCTCGACTTTGACATCCACTTCCTTGTCGACGTCGTCCATGTCCTCGCCCTCGAGCACGCCCCTCAGAAACTCTTCGCCGTGTCCGGCGGGCGCTTCTACGTCACCCTCCAGATCATGCTCGACCCGGACGTCGACGTCCCCTGCGACCGCGAAAACCGGAAAAGCAACGATGGCGGCCAGAGCGGCCACCCTGACGAACGTTACCAAAAACGGGGATTTTCTTAGCCCTTTCATCGCTCACCTCCGTGCCCCGGCGCACAAAGCCCAGGGCTCGTTGGTCAAGGCTTGGGCCCCCTACAGGCCCTCTGGCACACAGTGATCATCGGAGCCCGGAGCGACCACTCTCCTTTCGGATAGACCCTCGAACGGTCGTTGCCTCTCCCTCGCTCGCTTCAGGCGGGGCGGGGACCCGCGTCGGAAGCAGGGGAGAACCTGTGGACGCACTATGATTAGGTGCGACTCCGCGGCTCCTGGCGGTCCTATTCGCTGATTCCAGCCCCTGTGCCACGAATGGAAAAAGGGCCGCACCCCCGGAGGGATGCGGCCTTTGGCGTCTCTTCCCGGGTAGGGTTAGAGCGCGGCGCGGTAGATCTCGATTACCTCCTGGAGGCTCGGGCACCGGGGATTCGTGAACCCGCAGGCGTCCTTCTGGGCGTTTCTCGCCATGGTCTCCAGGTCCTTCTCCTTCACGCCGAGGCCCGCGAGGCCCGAGGGGATGCCCACGTCGGCGGAGAGCGTCTTGATGGAGGTCAGCGCACGCTCCGCGGCCTCGCGCTTCGAGAGGCCGTCGACGTTCTCGCCCATGGCGCGGGCGATGTCGACGAAGCGGTCGAGCTTCGCGATGAGGTTGAACCGCTGCACGTGGGGAAGGAGGATCGCGTTGCAGACGCCGTGGGGGAGGTCGTAGAAGCCGCCCAGTTGGTGCGCCATGGCGTGCACGTGGCCGAGGCTCGCGTTGTTGAAGGCCATGCCGGCGAGGTACTCGGCGTACGCCATCTGGTTGCGGGCCTCCATGTCGGCGCCGTTGGCGACGGCGGCCCGGAGGTTGCCCGCGACGAGCTCGATCGCCTTCAGCGCGCAGGCGTCGGTCACCGGCGTCGCGATCGTGGAGACGTAAGCCTCGACGGCGTGCGTGAGGGCGTCCATGCCGGTGGCGGCGGTGAGCGACGGCGGCATCCCGACCATCAGCAGCGGGTCGTTGATGGCGATGTTGGGCGTCACGCGCCAGTCGACGATCGCCATCTTCACCTTCCGGGCGAGGTCGGTGATGATGCAGAAGCGCGTCATCTCGCTCGCGGTCCCGGCGGTCGTGTTGATGGCGATGAAGGGAGGCATCGCCTTCGTCGACTTGTCGATCCCCTCGTAGTCGTTGATCTTCCCGCCGTTCGTCGCGACGATGCCGACACCCTTGGCGCAGTCGTGGGAGCTGCCGCCGCCGAGCGAGATGATCATGTCGCAGCCGTTGGCACGGAAGACCTCGAGTCCCGCGTGCACGTTCTCGTCCGTGGGGTTCGGGATGGTGTCGTCGAAGACCACCGGCTCGGCGCCGGCGGCCTTGACGAGGTCGATGATCTTGGCGGTGATGCCCGCCCCGGTGATGCCCTTGTCGGTGACGATCAGCGGCCGGGTGCCGCCCAGGGTCTTCACCCGCGCGCCGAGCTCCTTGTGGGAGCCGACGCCCATGAGGGTGACGGTGGGGATGAAGAAGCCGAAGGTCTGGTCTGCGGTTGCCATGATGGTTCTCCTTTCAGGGTTAGCGTTGCTGCTGGGGGACACATGCGTCCATAGGTCCTATAGGACCCATCGGACCTATGAAGTTCCTCCCTCCACGAAGTCGTACACTCGATCCAGCTCCTCGTCGGTCACGGTGAAGACGGTGTTGTGGGGGGAGAGCGCTTCGACCCTCATCCAGTCGGGGAGCCGGTCGTCGGCGTTCGTGAAGCCGGCCGCCCGGTTCCACCGGCGCTCGGCCGAGAGCACCTGTTTCCCGAGCGCGGCCACGTCGTCGGGTCCGAGGCTCCAGCCATAGAAGGCATTGAGCATCTCGTAGATCGCCTCGAACGCCTCCGGCTTGTCGAGCACCGCGAAGGCGACGAAGAGGCACAGGCCCGTGGCGTCGATGGCCGCGGTGGCGATCTGGAGGTTGCGGGAGAGCTCCACCTGCCCGTCGGGCTTCAGCGGATCGACGTAGCCGCCCACCTTGAGGATGTTGGTGGCGATGGCGTACCCGGCTGTGTGGTCGGCGCCCATGGTGGAGGTGGCGTACGTGACGCCGATCCCCTGCACCGCGCGGGGGTCGTAGGCCGGCATGGCCTGGCCCTTCACCACCGGCACGTGATCGACGCCGAAGCACTGTCCCGCCACCTTGGCGCCGCACCCGAGGATCCGCCCCAGGGGCGAGCCCTTCCGGACCTCGTGGAGCAGTCCGATGGCCGCGTCGGCGTCGCCGAACTTCGCGACGCCCGCCTCCATGGCGACCCCGATCGTCGCGCCCATCTCGATGGTGTCGAGGCCGATGTCGTCGTCCAGGTAGTCCATCTCGGCGATGGCGTCGAGGTCGTCGATGAGGCAGTTGGTGCCGTGGGACCAGACGGTCTCGTACTCGGGCCCCTTCGACTTGTAGTTGCCGTCCTTGTCGGCGAAGATCCGGGAGCACTGGATCACGCAGCCCGAGTGGCAGCCGTGCGGGAGCTTCCCCTCGCCGCCGCGGGCCTTGATGAGGTCGTGCATCGCTTCTCCCGAGATCTTCGGCGCTCCCGCGAAGGAGCCCTCGCGGAAGTTCCGCGTCGGGAGCCCGCCCGCCTCGTTGAGGATGTTGGTGAGGACGTTCGTGCCGTAGGCCGGGAGGCCCTCGCCCGTGACGGGGTGCTCCTTGAGGGCCTTCGCGAACTTCCTGCAGGCCGTCCTGAACGCGTCCCGATCGAGGGGCTCGCGGCCCTTCGTCTCGGAGTCGTCGAGGAAGATGGCCTTGAGTCCCTTGGACCCCATCACCGCGCCGAGCCCGCCGCGCCCGGCGTGCCGGGTGGGACGGAGCTCCCGGTCGGTGACCGCGACGGAGGCAGCCGTGAGCCCCCACTCGCCGGCCATGCCGATGGTGATGAAGGCGAGCTTCTTGTCCCCGTACTTCTCGACGAGGCGCGCCACCGTGTCGTAGTTACCGAGCCCTCGCAGGTCGGGACTCTCCACGAGCCGGATCGAGCCCTTCCGGAGCTCCAGCGTGTAGACGGTGGTCGCGTCCTCCGGCTTTCCCTCCACGATCAGCGCCCGGATGCCGAGGCGCGCCAGGATCTGGCCGGCCTGTCCGCCGGCGTTGGACTCCTTGATCGTGCCGGTGAGAGGACTCTTCGCGCCCACCGAGAGCCGGCCGGCGGCCGGCGCCGAGGAACCGGTGAGGAGGCCGCCGGCGAAGACGAGCCTGTTAGCGGGGCCGAGCGGGGTACAGGTGGGGGAGACCTCCTCGCTGACGATGGCCGACGTGAGGGCGCGGCCGCCCAGTGCCGACCAACGGTCGGGCACCGGCTCCTCCGAGACCTGGAGCGTCTTCATGTCGATTCGAACGATACGTTCCTTCACGGGCATTCCTCCTGCGGCGGAAGGTCGGGTGTGGGCGTCCGGGGTGGGCATTTTGCAACCGCCGTTCCAACCGCTAAATAATCTGTAAAATCGCAGAAGATCAGCACTTTTTCGCTCAGTCGTTCGCCCCTGCGCCGGTGCCCCCACGGTGGCGCGTGGTTCGAAATGGGGCACACGCCGAATCGGGAAGGGTCTCGAAGGGGTCTTTGGGGTTGTGTATCGTTTTTACCCACTGTATCCTCCTTACACACTTTCAAGCCCACCCCTGCCCTGCCCGAGGAAGGGAGGCCCCTCACCCCGGGCCTTCCCCGCAAGGCGGGAGGGTGGAATGGAGACCCGATGAGCTCGACGGAGCTTCGCCAGTACAAGTTCGAAGTACCGGAGATCGTGTTTGGCCGGGGGCTCCTGGCCCGTGTCGGCGCCTGCGCACGGCGCCTCGGCGCCCGGAAGGTGTTCCTGGTGAGCGACCCGGGCCTCGCGCGGGCGGGATGGGTGGACCGGGCCATGGCGAGCTTTCGGGAGGAGGGGCTCGAGTTCGCCTATTTCGGCGACGTCACGCCGAACCCCCGAGACGCGGAGGTGGAGGAGGGCGCGCGGGAGTACGAGCGGACCGGCGCCGACGTGATCGTCGGGCTGGGAGGCGGGAGTGCCATGGACGCGGCCAAGGGAATCGCGATCCTCGCCTCCAACGGCGGGAGGATCCAGGACTACGTGGGCTCGGACGAGATCGCGCGCCCCCTTCCGCCGATGGTCCTCTGCCCGACCACCTGCGGGACCGGCGCGGACGTCTCCCAGTTCGCGATCTTCAACGACACGGCCGAGCGCTG
>JACRCS010000887.1 GCA_016218905.1 Deltaproteobacteria bacterium | reverse complement strand
GCTTCAGGGCCTGTTCGGAATGGTGCTCTTCCGGGTCTTCATGCTCTACGGTTTGCGTTTCTGCGGCGGAGGAGACGCCGGCATCCTCGCCGGGACAACCCCTGCCTGGATCGCGGTCCTCGCCGCACTGCTCCTCGGAGAACGCCCGGGAAGGCGCACCTGGGCTGCCGTCGCCTGCGCAGTGTGCGGAGCGGCAGCCGTGAACCTCGCGCCCTCGGCCCCGAGCGGCGGGACCCTTCTCGGGGCCGGCCTGATCCTCGCGGCGGTACTCTCCGAATCGCTCCTTACGATCCTTCGGAAGGCGGTCGGGGCGACCGTCTCCGCCGTCACGAACACAACCGTGCTCGTGGCCGCCTCCGCGCTTCTGACGGGACCGCTGGCCGCCGCCGAGCACGCCGTATCCTCCTTCACGCCGGATCGCGACTTCCTCCTCGGAGTGCTCTACCACGGGCTGGTGGCGACCGATCTCGGCTACCTCTGTTTCATGGCCGGGGCGAGCCGAGTCTCGGCCTCCACCGCGGGGGTGCTTTCGGCGGCCCTGCCGGTCTCGGCCGTCGGGCTCTCGGCCCTGCTCCTCAGGGAGCCCCTCGGGTGGGCTCAACTGGCCGGTTGCGCCCTCGTGGGCGCCGGGGTGGTGACCGCGGCATCCGGGAGGGAACCGTCGCCGGCCGGAAGGCAGGCCGAACCCCCGTCATCCGCCGGCGACTTTACGCCCTGCCCACCGTCCCGACTGTTCGCGCCCGACGAGTCCGAAGGCGAAGCAGTCACAGCCGGGCTCCCACCACCCCGATTCCTGTGACCGGACCGGGATGGCGCGCTCTGCGCGCGCGCTGCGGCTGCGGAGAGGGGCAGTCCCCCGGTGGTATCCTCCAAATCGAACGCCGGCTCCGGAGCCCTCGCCTGCGCCCGCCAGCGTCACGCCGCCGGGGAGCTCCTCTGCGGCCGCGCGATCCCGAGCTTCTTGATGCGCGAGGTGAGCGTCGAGGGGTTGATCTCGAGCAGTTCGGCGGCCCCTCCAGGACCGTGGATCTTCCCGCCGGAGGCGTGGAGGGCTCCCAGGATGTACTCGCGCTCCTTGTTCTTGAGGCTCTCGACGCGGTGCTCCTTCGGGACCTCCGGCTGCGCGGCGCCGAGCCGGGGCAGCTGGAACTCGGGCGCTCGGCTGGAGATCACCCCCCTCTGGATGACGTTTTCGAGCTCCCGGATGTTGCCGGGCCAGTCGTAGGCCGTCATCTGGTCGAGGACGCCCTGCCGCAGCTTCCGAAACTCCTTGCCCTGACGCGCGGAGTGGAGGCTCAGGAAGTGCTGGGCGAGGAGAGGAATGTCTTCCTTGCGCTGGCGCAGAGGGGGGATGTAGATGGGAAAGACGTTGATGCGGTAGAAGAGGTCCTCGCGGAAGCACTTCGCTCGGACGTCCTCCTCCAGATTCCGGTTCGTCGCGGCGATCAGCCGGAAGTCCGAGGTCAGGATCTCGCGCCCGCCCCCGACCCGTTCGAACTCCTTGCTCTGGAGCACCCGCAGCAGGCGCGCCTGGATCTCCAGGGAGAGGTCGCCGACCTCGTCCATGAAGAGCGTCCCCTCGTGAGCGAGCTCGAAGCGCCCGATCCTCCGGTCTCTCGCGCCGGTGAACGCCCCCTTCTCGTGGCCGAAGAGCTCGCTCGCGATGAGCCCTTCCGCCAGCGCGCTGCACTGGACGGTGACGAAGCGGCCGTTGGCGCGCAGACTCTGGCGATGGATCGCCTCGGCCACGACGTTCTTGCCGACGCCCGTCTCCCCGAGAATGAGGACGGCGGTGTCCGTCTTTGCCACGCGCTCGACCGCGGCGAGCACCCGGTTGATCGCGGCGCTCACGCCCAAGACGCCGTCTGCTCGACGAAGCGGGTCGGCATCCCACTCCACCGACTCGTCGAGCTCCCGCTGCTTGAACCTGAGCTGCTGCAGCTCGGCTCGGGTGTTCAGGTTCTCCAGCTCGAGCGAAGCCAAGGCCGCGCAGTACTCGAGGAGGTGCAGGTGATCTTCCTTGAAGAGGTCGGGCAGAAGCCGGTTGTCGCAGTAGAGGACTCCCACCGCCTTTGGGCCCGTCAGCAGGGGGACGCAGACGCCGGAGCGGATCGCCTCCTTGGGGTGGCCGTAGCCGGCGCAGCTCACTTCGAAGATGCGGCCTTCGGCGCAGCGAAGGACGCCTTCCATGATCTCCCGTGAGGCCGCGAAGCTCGGGTGTTCCAGCTGCTCCACCGTCAGGTTCTTCGACGCTTTCAGGCGGAGACCCGGCGGCGTGGCGGTCTCGTCGACGAGGAGCAGGGCGCCCCGTTCACCGCCGGTGAGCCGGTTGGCGGTGGCGACGATCTGGGGGAGGAGCTTTCGGTTCTCCGCTCCCAGGACCATCTCCGGCCGCAGGGCCATGAGCTCGGCCAGGATGGCGTTGTCGGGGGTGGCATCCTGCAGGAAGGGCCTCAGGTCGTCCGGTACGAGATCTGTACGCGACGAGCCGAGGGCGCAGGACGCCAACCTCATGGCTCGCTTGCCGTTCCGCTCGTCGCCGGCCGAGAAGCAGTGGCGGGCGAGTTCGAGCCGCGTCTTGGCCAGCTCCGGGTCACTCCCTGACGCCTTCAACCACTTCTCGGAGAGCAGGAACGCTCGTCGGATCTTCTCCGTCGCAAGGCCCTTGGCGGCCCAAGACATGGCCTGGTAGCGCAGCCCGATGCCCTTGACGAACAAGCTCTTGCTCGTCACCATCCTTCCGATCTCGTCGGCGAAGGAGAGGCCCGGAACGGGCGGGAGCTGGCCGCGTTCGACGGCCCAGCAGAGTTCGATCAGGTAGGGGGGGAGGGTGGAGTTGATCGCCTGGCTCTCCCTCCGGTCCGCGACGAACTTCCGGAGGTGCTCGGCGCTCGCGCTCTTGTCCTGCAAGCGGTACCAGGCGAGCGCGAGCAGCACGGAAACGACCAGGTCCGCCGCCGAGTTCCGGCTTCCCCCCGTCTCCTTGGAGGCCGCTTCGAGGTGGCGCAACGCCTCCTCCGGCCGGTTGATCGACAACATCGCCATCGCGATGATCGTCGACGCGTAGGCCGCGAGGTACCTGTCCCCGTGGTTCAGGCAGTGCTCTCGGATGGCGTCGAGCATGCCCAGGCCTTGGGTGAGCCTCGAGGCGGCGGTGTAGCAGTACCCGACCATCATCGAGGTGACGAGGTAGAAGTGCCCGATGGGGTGTCTCTCTACGTCCGGCAGCGTGCTCTCGTGCGCCGACACGACGTCCTTGAACCTTCCCTGCCAGAAGAGAAAGAGCGTCGTGAACCTCGACGTCTGGCGCAGGAGGTCCGGGTCGTTGAGGGCCTGAACCCTCGCGAGCGCTCGCCTGAACCTCTTCAGCCCGGCTTCGAACTCCGACTGAAGCCACTCGTACTTGGCCATGTGCATTTCGAGCAGCAGTTCGTAGGACTCCCCCTTCAGGAGCTTGGCTCGCTTCTTCCCCTCGCGCAGCCAGCCCAGGCTTTGGGAGGCGTCGATCCTCGCGGCGATGTTGCTCGAATGGCCGAGTACGGCCTTGACGTAGAGCCGGTCCTCGTCCTCGCCTCGCTTCGAGGCGAGCTCGGCGATGACTTTCTCGAAGCAGAGGAGGGCCTTCTCCCGACGGAAGGCGTGTACGTGGATCTCGCCGGCTCGGACGAGCCATTGACAATCCCGCCAGTCGTTCTGCAGGTGGAGCAGGTGATCGGCGAGTTCCAGGGCTTTCTCGTCGTCGTCGCCCAGATCCCGCGTCAGCACCCCCACGATCCCGCGGCGATATCGCTGCTCGTCCGCTTCGGGGATCTTCGCGACGAGCTCCGCGCGCTTCCGGTCGTCCCGGAACACGTACGTCGCCGGTCCCTTTCGCGTCAGGACCTGGCGCTCCACTTCCTCCTCCAGCACCGCGAGGATCGCGGAAGCCCTCATCCCGGTGAGCTCTTCGAGCCAGTCCAGGCAGAACTCTCGATCGAGCAGGGCCGCGAGGTCCATGACGGCGACTGCCGGGGCCCGGGCAGCGCTGGGCGTGGGGTTCATGCCGTGCCTCTCCCTGAAGGAACGAGGTTTGCACTGGAGGCTAGCATAGCCGTGCGAGAAACGGAACGCCGCGGGACCGAGGCGGGGGAGTGTCGGCTCGAGGGTTTTCCGGCGACGAGGGCGGGTTCCCGGGCGGGGCCCACCGGCATAGCGGGCCGGCGGCCCCGCGCCGACTGCGATATTTCGATAGCGATGGCGAAATTTCGCGATTCGAAGGCCCGTACCCCCGCACGGGTCTGGGCCCCGGAGTTCCCGTGGTAACCGGTCCGTGCGTGCGAAGAAACCTGGTTTGCCTGTCGCAGGCGCGATCTCGGGCGACGAGAGGGAGAAGCAATGGAAACTTGGGAAACCGTAGAGTCGGACGTCCTGGTCATCGGCAGCGGGGGCGCCGGCCTGAGGTCGGCGATCGAGGCGAGGGAGGCCGGCGCCGAGGTGACGCTGGTCTCGAAGTCGAGCATCGGACGGGGCAACAACACCGCGGTCGCCGGCAGCGCCATGGCGGCTGCCGGACGGTGTCGGGAGGACAGCCCGGACGTCCACGTCCGCGACACGCTCCAGGCAGGCCGCTACCTCAACGACCGCTGCCTCGCCGGCGTGCTCGCTCGAGGAGCCGAGCAGCAGCTCTATGACCTCGAGCGCTTCGGAGTGGAGTTCGCGAAGGAGGGCGACGGGTACTTCGTCCTAAACCTGCCCAGCCACACCTATCCGCGGGTGGTGAAACCCCGGCAGGGGATCGGGACCGGTCTCACGCTCCCCCTCGCCCGGCACGCGGCGTCCCTCGGGGTGAGGACGCTGGAGAAGATCCTGATCACGAAACTCCTGCGAAGGGACGGAGCGGTGATCGGCGCCCTCGGGATCGACGCCGAGGCCCGACCGCTCGTCTTCCACGCGAACTCGGTGGTGTTGGCGTCGGGGGGGCTCGGCCGGCTCTTCGAGCGAACCACGAACACGCCCGGCGCTACCGGCGACGGGTACGTCCTCGCCTACGAAGCCGGGGCGGAACTGCAGGACATGGAGTTCGTCCAGTTCCTCCCGGCGACGCTCAGCACCAACACGAAGCGGCTTTTCCTGTACGAGGCGTTCATCGAGAGCGGAGCCGTCTTTACGAACCGCCTGGGGGAAGACGTCGCTCTCCGGCACGGAATGGAGCGGCCGGTCCACCTGACGCGGGACCGGGTCGCGCGAGCCATCATGACGGAGATCCTCGAGGGCCGAGGCATCGACGGCGCCGTCCACCTCGACTTCGGGCCGATCTCCGAAGAGAGGTGGCGGGAACTCGCCGGCATGCGTTCCCGCTCCAAGAGTCTGCGAAACCTGGAGCGCCGGGCCTATCCGGTCGCCCCTTCCGCCCACTTCGCCATGGGGGGCGTGAGGATCAACGACCGCTGTGAGACGGGGGTTCCGGGTCTCCTGGCCGCGGGAGAGGTGTGCGGAGGGGTTCACGGAGCCAATCGCTTGGGGCCGAATGCACTGACGGAGATCTTTGTCTTCGGGAAGCTCGCCGGCCGCACGGCCGCGGAACACGCAGCGCGAGCACGAACGAAACCCCTCGACCGAGAGGAGATCGAGCCGGAGCTGAGGCGGTTGAGGGCGGTCGGGCCGAGAACCGGAAGCGAAGAGCTGGAGACCCTCCGTAAGGCGCTCGGCGAGCTGATGTGGCGCAGGGGCGGAATCGTCAGGTCGTCAGAGGGTATCCTCGGGGGGCTGACGGATCTCCGCCTGGAGAAGGAGAAGCTAAGCCGCGCGCGGGTGGCGAGCCCCCGGGAGCTCTGGCACGCCCTCGAGCTCCGCCACCTCTTCCTCGTCGCCGAGATGATCCTGACCTCGGCCGCGATCCGAACGGAGAGCCGCGGAGCTCACTTCCGCTCGGACTTCCCCGAGGAGGACCCGAGATGGTTGAAGAACATCGTCCTGCGCGAAGCGGGCGGCAGCCTGAACGCGTCAGCCGGGGATGCGCTCCCCGAGCCGTCGTAGATGGGCCGCTATCGGGCCTGGCACGCAGAGGGGGCCAGGCGAGCGTCGGACTTGGGGACGCTCCTGCTTCTTGTGCCTTATTGGTCACGCCACGGGTGTGCAACACCGGTATCCTGAATGGCTCGCGTTTAACGTTTTCGGCTATCCCAGGTATGGCAACGGGCAGGTAAGGAGGCGAGGGCGAGAGTTGACACTCTCGCCCTCGCATAAGTCAGCACCACCCCGGGGCTTTCGCACCTCGGGGGCCAGCAAGTTCATGAATCCGCGTTGGCGCGGCCGGCGTGACCCCTGCTCGCGGCCAGCAGCTAAGCCCACGCTCTCAGGGGCTTTGGGTCGACCGGTCCTCGCCTCGACTCAGAACGGAACGTCGTCGTTCGGATCGAACCCGCCCTCGTCGAAGTCCGGGCCGCCGGGGAAGTCGTCTCCGCCGCCGGGCTTTCCTGCCGGGGCTCCGTAGGCTCCGGCCCCTTCCGGCCGGGCGCCGCCTCCGCCGCTCCTTCCGACCAGCAGCATCTGGCCGATGACGATCTCGGTGGAGTAGCGGGTGTTGCCTTCCTTGTCCTGCCACTTGCGGGTCTGGATGCGGCCCTCGATGTAGAGCTGCGTCCCCTTCTTGACCCACTGGCTGCAGGTCTCCGCCGTCTTCCCCCACGCCACGACGTTGTGCCATTCGGTGTGATCGGTCCACTGCCCGTCCGGGCCCTTCCGGCGCTCGGTGGTCGCCAGGGTGAAGTTCGCGACGCCGGTTCCGTTCTGGGTGTACCGGACCTCCGGGTCTTTCCCGACGTTCCCGAGCAGTATGGCCTTGTTGACCCCTCTCGCCATTCGTGCCCTCCGCTCTTTCTTCTCGTTGCTGCCAGTGCGCGTTCGGCGACGATCGCCTGCTCGAGCCGCGACATTCTAGCATCGGCCTCTCCGGAAACCCAGCGCTCGGGGCGGCGCAGGGCGACTCGGCGTCGCCTGATGCCTCTCGGCCCATATTGCCGAGCGCAAAAGAATATTTTACAGTTCTCCGGCCTTGCTCTTTTGAAAGGCCCGACCTGATGTGGCGCAGGGGCGGAATCGTCAGGTCGTCAGAGGGTATCCACGGCGGGCTGACAGATCTCCGCCTGGAGAAGGAGAAGCTGAGCCGCGCGCGTGTGGCGACCCCCCGGGAGCTCTGGCACGCCCTCGAGCTCCGCCACCTCTTCCTCGTCGCCGAGATGATCCTGACCGCGGCCGCGATCCGAACGGAGAGTCGAGGAGCTCACTTCCGCTCGGATTTTCCCGAGGAGGACCCGAGCTGGTTGAAGAGCATCGTCCTGCGCGAAGCGGGCGGCAGCCTGGACGCGTCAGCCTGGGATGCACTCTCGAAGCCGTCGTAGATGGACCCGGTCCTTCTCCGTGGAAGTCGCGAGGGACGCCTTTCTGGGGCTCTCGGTGGCCGAGGAGGACGGGGGCCCCGCCGTCGTCGCGAACACCTGGGACCGCCTCGCAGTGGAGCACTGGATCTTCAGCGCGGCTCACGAGCTCCGGCACCTGCTTCTGCACCTGGGCGTATATGATGTGAGCGTCCAGGAGGAGGACTCGGCGCAGGAGGACGAAGCGAACCTCTTCGCCTCGCACTTCCTAATGCCGGAAGAAGCTTTCCGCCGCGAGTGGACGAGACCGCAGGGTTGACCCTGCTCGACCGAGCTCGAACGCATGGCCGAGCACCTTGCGAGGACACCTGGCGTAACATCCGGGACGACCTGCGGCAGATCAAGCTGGCGCAATGGTCGAGCCCTCAGGGCGAGGTCTGGCAAGTCACAGAGCCCCGTCCGGAAGCGGTCAAGCGGCTGAAATCACTGAAGATCAACAATCCCCCGCCGATCCTCTCCCTGGCCTAGTCACCTACTCACATGCATGCATCTGGCAGTGTCCGCTAAGGCCCCGCTGCGCCTTACGTTTTCGCCGTTCGTGGGCGTAGGCGCTGTCAAATGGGGGTTGAGGGCTCTGGCCGCCTCAGCGACCGTGGGCACTGCGGGCTCCGCCGTCTGTTCCCGCACACATGGCGCCCGCGCTGGCCGATCCGCCTGTTGCAATCTTCCGGCAAAACCCGTCCGATGCGCCGGAGACCCTGTGGCGATCCGTCCTTCCGGACGTGGGCACGCGAAGCGGGGGGGCGATACGTTAGACCTCCAACGCCGCGGGGGAATCAGCTAAAGGAGGACAGAATGGACCCATCCGACCAGGAGGAACGCACCATGACACGAGGCGCCCAGTTCTCGGGAAGGCTACTTGCAGCCTCTGCAGGGATGGTTCTGCTGCTGCTCGCTCCGGTCGCCGAGGCGTTTCAGTTCGACACCGGGGACTCGGGCGTGAAGCTCACTTGGGACAACACGCTCAAGTACAGCGCCGCCTTCCGCGTGGAAGGGCAGTCCGACGCGCTCGTCTCCGCCGCTCGGAATCCTTCGAACGTCAACCAGGACGACGGCGACCGGAACTTCGACCGGGGTCTCATCTCCAACCGGTTCGACCTCTTCTCCGAGTTCGACGCGATCTACAAGGGCTTCGGCCTGCGCCTAAGCGGCGCCGCCTGGTACGACTTCGAGTACAACCGGGACACGGACAACGACTCGCCGGGGACCTACAACGCCTTCTCCGTCTCCCATCGCCACTTCCCCGGCGGGACGGAGAGGCTCCACGG
>JACRCS010000014.1 GCA_016218905.1 Deltaproteobacteria bacterium | reverse complement strand
GGCCCGATCTTCCTGCGCTTCGCCGAGGTCCGGTTCGCTACGCTTCAACGCCAGATCCAAAACCTCCGCCGCACCCGAGACCTCCTCCTCCCCCGCCTGCTCTCGGGCCAGGTCCCTCTGGAAGAAGCCGAGGCGCCGTCGTGATGACCCTGCGCCGGCTCCTCGCCGAATCGGCCACGCTCCCCATGAGCACCAGCTGGTACCTCGCGGACCTCTCCGAGGCGAAGGGGAAGCAGGAGCTCTTCACCCGCCAGGCGCCGCAAAAGCTCAACGTCCTGCGCGAACACGCGCTGGTCGAGAGCGCGGTCTCTTCGAACCGGATCGAAGGCATCGAGGTGGACAAGGCGCGCGTCGCCACGGTGGTCTTCGGGCAGTCCTCGCTGCGCGACCGGGACGAAGAGGAGGTACGGGGATACCGGAACGCGCTGAAGCTGGTGCACGAAGGCGGCGCGAATCTTCCCGTATCCGAAGCGACCATCAAGCAACTCCACGAGCTCTCGCGGGGAGACGTCTGGGACGCCGGCGCCTACAAGGAGAAAGACGTCGACATCATCGAGACCTACGCCGATGGCCGAAGCCGCGTTCGCTTCAAGAGCGTTTCCGCCGCGGAGACGCCGGCGGCCATGGCGGAGATGCTGCAACGCTGGGACCTCGGCGTGGGCGAGCGGCGGGTTCCTCCGCCCGTCCTGGCCGCCGCGCTCAACCTCGATTTCCTCTGCATCCACCCCTTCCGGGACGGCAACGGCCGCGTCTCCCGCCTGCTCTTCCTGCTGACGAGCTACTACTGCGGCCTCGAGGCCGGGCGGTTCATCAGCCTCGAGCGCCTCATCGAGCAGAACAAGGAGCGCTACTACGAGGTTCTCGAACAGAGCTCCCAGGGCTGGCACGAGGGGAAGCACGACCCTTGGCCCACGATCAACTTCCTCCTCTTCATCCTCAAGCAGGCGTGCAAGGAGTTCGAGACGCGCGTCGGCGACCTCCAATCGCCGCGGGGAGAGAAAACCGCCGCGGTGCTGGCCGCCGTCGACCGGCAGATCGGATCCTTCCGGATCGCCGAGCTGCAGGCCGAGTGCCCCGGGGTCGGGGTCGACCTGATCCGCAAGCTTCTGGCCCGGCTGCAGAAGGAGCAGAAGCTCCGAGCGCTGGGCACGGGCCGGAGCGCGCGGTGGCAGAAGACGGGAAACTAGGTACGAACTCGTAAACTACGCAATAAACTGCGTACTAGCGAGAAGGCCTAGACGCCCATGACTCCTCACCCCTACACCGAAGACCAGCGGCAAGGCGATGCTGGTCTCCATCGACGAGGCCACGGCCGTCAAGATGCACGACAAGGTGCGAAGGAACTGGGCCAGCGGCGAATACTGAAAATCCTCGTGTCGGCGGTTCGATTCCGTCCCTGGGCACCTTTGAAATCAGGGCTTGCGCGGTATCCAAACCGGCAAGCCCTTTCCCTTGTCCAATTCCTGACAAATTGCGCTCACCGATCGGGTGTTAAGATGCCGAAACGTCGGTGTCGCCCACGAGTCAGGCCGATTCCATCCTCGCGAGCTCTTCGCAGAAGGGCTTCCCGACGAGGTCGTACTCCACTCGATGCGCCTCGATCGAGGCCTACTCCTCCTCTTCGGGCCGACGCGTCGCAGAATGCTCCGACTGGCCCAGCCAATAGCAGGCGAGCGGCGCCGGGACCTTCAGAAGAGCGGTCGTCTTCTCCCCCGACTGGGGCAGCGTGAGGACACCGAAGTCCGTCATCTCCCGCGTGACCACGTACCCCTCGGAACCCGTTTGGCGGCGCAGAAGGCCGCAAGACCCTTCAAGTCACGGGGACCCGTGTGCTGAAGGCGGTACTTGACCTCGAACGGCACCAGGGCGTCCTGCACGTCCGCGACCACGGGGCAGGCTCTCGGAGACGCGGAAGAAGCTCCACTCCTTGGAGAGCGCAGCCGTCTCCTTCACCTTCCTCCCGGCGTGAGCGCCGCCGGCTGGTGATTATCTTTCCCTCAACGGCTAAGAAGACCGGAAAGGAGGAGTTCACATGGCCAGAGCCCATCACGTGGTTCCCAACGCCCAAGACGGAGGCTGGGACGTGAAAGCCGAGGGGGAGTTCGAACCCATTCGCCACTTCCGGCGCAAGGAGGACGCGGTCGACTTCGCCCGCGGCCTGAGCCGGATCGAAATGGCAGAGCTCATTGTGCACGACGAGCCCGTAAATCCCCCGCGCGGGGGATAGTGGCGCCGCGCCCCCTCTGATAGATTCGTCTGCGACGACATGCACTTCTGCCTGTCGGAGAGGGAGAATCTCGAGGTCGCCCCGGGTCGGGGGAGGGGGAAGTGATGGGGGAGCCGCAAGAGAAGCTCCAGGAATCTCTCACAGCTTACGGCGAAGCAGGCGACGCTTGCGGGTTCCCCGTCCGTCGACTCCGGGTGCTCCTGGCCGAGGACAACGACATCAATCGGATGGTCGAGAGCGAGCTGGTCAGGCGGCTCGGTCATGAGGTGACCGTCGTCTCGAACGGCAGGGAGGCGTTGAGCGCCCTCTCGCGGGAGGACTTCGACCTCGTCCTGATGAACGTCTCCATGCCCGTTCTCGATGGCATCACCGCCACCCGGGAGATCCGGCGAGGAGACGTGCCCCGATGCTCGCCGCGAGTTCCCGTCGTCGCGGTGACCGGGCACGCCATGGCCGGCGACCGCGAGAAGTTCCTCCAGGCCGGCATGGACGACTACCTCGCCAAGCCCTTCGGCCTCGAGGACCTGCGCCGGCTGCTCGGCCGGTGGCAGCGGCGCTCCGGCACTGTGCAGCGGAGGCGCGGGGAGCGTAGTTGCGTTTCGAATCCGAGTGCTTAGTCTTCCCAGTAGGCCTTCGCAGACCGGGATTTTGGGAGCCTCTTTCTCGTCTGGGCTTGCCGGCCGGAAAGGGGACTCATGAAACGTGCGGTCGTGGCGCTCCTGGTATCGGTTCTCGCGGGCTGTGCCGAGGTCAGGTACGAGTACGTGGGCGTTCGGCACGTCCCGGAGGCGCCTTCCTTCGTGGTCTTTCCTCTCTTCGAGACCTCCGAGCAGTATCTATACGCCGGAGTCATCGAGGCCGCCCTCCTCGGCAACGGGGTGAAGGTGCTCGCGCGGCCCCAGCGCAAGGAGATCACGGCCAAGACCAAGACCCAGATGGAGACGGCGGCCGAGAGCGGCCCGGCGGGAGTCCCCGAGGCAGGTCAGCCCCGCGCGTCGAGCCACTCGGCGAAGCAGGACGTGGAGGTCTCGCAGCGCTTCCTCGACATGGGGACCCAGGCGGATTACGTGGTCATCACCCACTGCCACCCCCTCCTAGAGCAAGGGAGGGTGAGCTTCATCAACGCCAACGTCCGGATCATTCGGCGGGAGACGAACGAGCTCGTGGGTTCCTTCGCCACGCTCCCGGCTCGAGAGCGGGAGAGCCTGCAGGGAGCCTTGCGGGCGCTCAGCATGATCCCCCAGGAACGGCCCCAGCCCACCGGAGCGGCAGAGCAGCCGAAGAAGTAGCTTCCCGGGGCCCGGGTCTTTCGACGCTTCAATCCCCCGTCGCGAGTCGCGCGGCCCGGGCGCCCAGGACTTCCTGCACTTGGCCGGGCGGAAGAAAGACGATGAGCCCTCGCCGGCCCCCGTTGATGCCCACCGTATCGCACCGGAGCAGACTCTCTTCCATCCAGGCCGGGAGCGGCCTTCGCGTTCCGAAGGGGCTGATTCCGCCCACCCGGTAACCCGTGAGCTTCTCCGCCTCTTCGGGGGCGGCCATCCGGGCCGACTTCGCTCCGGCCTCCCGGGCCAGGGCCTTGAGGGAGAGCTCCTGGTGGCCCGGCATGAGGCAGAGGCAGAAGCTCCCGTCGGAGAGCGCCACGACCAGCGTCTTGATCATCGCGTCGAGGCCCCACCCGAGGGCCTCCGCCGCGAACTCGGCCCCTTTGATCTTGTGGTCGTACTCCCGCGCTTCGTAGCGGATTCCCCGCTCCTTGAGGAAGCGCTGGGCGCTCGTCACGGACACGGGGCACTCTCCGCGTCCCGGGGGCACTGGGCGTCCTCCGGCCCGTCCCCCGGCTGGGCCGCGCGAAACCAGCCCTCGTATGCGCCACACGCGGGCTCGCCCTCGGCGGGCGCCCAGGGCGCGAACTCCTTGTCCGAGGCGGGGCGGTAGGGGCCCGGTTTCAGCTCGAAGAGCACGGTCCCGGGCTCCAGCGCGGCCAGCGTGTGCCACTTGCCTCCCGGCACCTCGACACCCCACGTGTCCGCCTCTGCCGAAATCTCCACCCGCTCCAGCACGCACCCCTCCTCGTTGAAGACGAGGACCGCTGCCCCGCCCCGCAGTGCGAGGAAGAGCTCCCACCGCGGCGGATCGGCGTGCCGGTGCGGGCGCACGTACGTTCCGGGCTCGAGCGCATTGGCGAAGCGCTGGATCGGATCCTCGAGGTCCTCGTGGACGTTCTCGTTCGCCCGCCCCCTTGGCGAAGAGGCTGCCCGCGAGGCGAGCCGGTCGAGCATTTCTCGGTCGAGAATCTTCATCCTCTCCTCAGTTGCGCAGCGAGTGGAGGGGAGCCGGTATCCGCCCCCCCCGGCGGATGAACGGGGCGCAGCCGGTCTGGTTCACCGCCATCACCGGGGCCTCTCCCAGGAGGCCTCCGAAGCGTACGCGGTCTCCAGGCCGCTTGCCCGGCGCCGGAATGAGCCGGACGGCGGTGGTCTTCTGGTTCGCGACGCCGATCGCCATCTCGTCGGCGATGACGGCCGCGAGGGTCTCGACGGGTGTGTCGCCCGGGAGCGCGATCATGTCGAGCCCCACCGAGCAGACGCTCGTCAGGGCCTCCAGCTTCTCGAGCGTAAGGCAGCCCTCGGCGACGGCGCGGATCATGGCCGCGTCCTCGCTCACGGGGATGAAGGCGCCGGAGAGGCCCCCGACGGAGGACGAGGCGAACGCCCCGCCCTTCTTGACGGCGTCGTTGAGGAGCATGAGCGCGGCCGTCGAGCCCGGCGCCCCCGCCCGGGCGAGGCCCATGGTCTCCAGGATCTCGGCCACGCTGTCGCCCTCGGCCGGGGTGGGGGCGAGCGAAAGGTCGAGGATCCCGAGCTCCACGCCCAGGCGCCGGGCCATCTCCCGGCCGATGAGCTCCCCCATGCGGGTGACCTTGAAGGCGGTCTTCTTGACGGTCTCCGCGACCTGCCCGAGGTCGGCCTCGGGGCCGAGGGCCGCGAGCGCCCGGCGAACGGCGCCGGGGCCGCTCACTCCCACGAGCACGGCGGTCTCGGGCTCCCCCGGCCCGAAGAACGCGCCGGCCATGAACGGATTGTCCTCCACCGGGTTCGAAAAGAGGACGAGCTTGGCGCACCCGATCCCATCGCGGCCCGCGGTTCGGGCGGCCGTCTCCAGGAGGACCCCCGCGAGCTCCAGGCAGGCGTCCACGTTGATGCCGGTCTTCGTGGAGGCGAGCGAGACGCTCCCACAGAGCCGCTCCGTCCCCGAGAGCGCCTCGGGCATGGCGGCGAGGAGCGCCCGGTCGACGTCGGTCGCGCCCTTGTGGACGAGGGCCGAGAACCCGCCGACGAAGTTGACGCCCACCTCGGCCGCCGCCTGGTCGACAGCCGCGGCGACCTCCAGGAAGGCGGCCTTGTCGCGGCTCGGCAGGACGAGCGCCAAGGGCGTGAGGCTGATCCGCGTGTTGACGATGGGGATCCCGTAGGTCGACTCGAGCGCGTCGGCCGTGGCCGAGAGCCGCTCGGCCCGGGCGCGCACCTTCTCCCGGATCTTCCGGGCGCAGGCGGCGGGGTTCGGATCCGAGCAGTCCCAGAGGGAGATCCCGAGCGTCACCGTCCGAATGTCGAGGCGGTCCTCGGCGATCATGCCGATGGTCTCGAGGATCTCTTCGCTCGTGAAGTTCATCGCGCGCCCTCCAGCCGGGACTCGGCGGGCGACTTGCGGGCGGCGAGGACAGCCGCCTGCGCCGCCGGCGGTAGGTAGCGGACCGCTTCCCGGACTGTCAGGCCCGCGGCCCGGGAGGCCCGCGGGAGGAGCCACTCGAGCACGAGCTCCGGCCGTTTCTTCCCGGTCTCCCGGAGGACCCAGCCGATCGCCTTCCGGATGAAGAACTCGCGCTCGTCGAGCATCGCGTCCGCGTAGGCGGAGAAGCGCTCGAAATCGCCCCCGCCGCTCCGGAGCGGCAGGAGGTGCGCGAGGAGCGCCGAGCGGCGGACCCAGAAGTCCCCGTCCGCCGACCAGCGGTCGAGGCGGGCGTGGAGGGACGGGTGCCGCTCGACGAGCCGGCCCGTGACCGACGCCGCGAGGTTGTCGACCAGGGCCCACGTCCCGGAGGCGCGGATCAGCGCTTCGAGGAGCTCCAGGTCCTCGGGCCCGAGCAGGGGTTGCCGGAGCTCCAGGAGCTCGACCGCAGCGGCCCTGTGCTCGTAAACGCCCGTCTCCCAGAGGGCGCGGACGAGCCGCCGGAGCTCGGGAACTCCCAGCTCGGGGTGGGCCCCGGCGAAGCGCCGTGCCTCCCTTCGGAGCGCCGGCACGGTGATGCCGAGGTGCACGAGCGCGCTCTTGAGATACCGCTTCTCCTGGACGGCCCGGCCCTCGTCGGCGAGGGCGCGGAGGCCCCCGTCGAGCTCCGAGACCGCGGCCCCGACGTCCCACTTCATGCTGGCTCCTTCCTGAGTCCACCTCGGTCAGAGTCTACCACGGCAAGTGGCCGGCGCTCCCCGGCGCCGTTCAAGGCTGGTCCGCACCTCCCGCCCGGTGTACCCTGGTTCGCTCATGAAACTACCTGAAATCACTGCGATCGCGAAGAGAGGACCGATCCTCGGCCGGCCCCGCTTCGGCTGCCTCGCCGGGAGCTACAGTCTCAATCTGACCCGGGGCTGCGCCTTCTCCTGCGTGTACTGCTACGCCCGAGGCTACCCGAACGCGCCGCCCGCCGGCCACGTCTATGTGTACCGGGACCTGCCGGAGAGGCTCGCCTCCGAGCTCGACAACCCCCGGCGGCGCTCGACGATCGGCTCCGTCGCCCTCAACACCGCCTCCGACTGCTTCCAGCCCCTGCCCGAGATCCTCGGCGTCACCTACCGCGCCATGGAGGTGCTCCTCGACCGCCGGATCCCCTTCTCCTTCCTCACGAAGGGCACGGTTCCCGGGCGTTTCCTCGAACTCTTCGCCCGAGGCCCCCAGCTCGTGACGGGGACGGTCTGCCTCGTCTGCGCCTCTCGGGAGTACCGGGACGCCTACGAGCCGGGCGCGGCGGCTCCGGAGGAGCGGCTGGAGACGCTGCGAGGCCTGCGCGCGGCCGGCATTCGCGCGGAGGTGCGGGTCGACCCGATCATCCCCTTCGTCACCGACCGGGAAGGCTCCATCCGGGAGCTCTGCGGCGCGGTGGTAGGGACGGGCGTCACGACGCTCTCGCTCAGCTACCTCCACCTCCGGCCGAAGGTCCTCGAGATTCTGCGGGACGAGCTGCCCGAGAAGCACCTCCCGCTGGTGCTCGGGGCGTTCGGAGCGGACGCCTCCCTGCGCGGCGAACTCCGCCGGACGAAACTCCTCCCGCTGCCGCTCCGCAAGCGAGGCTACGAGCGCTTCCAGCGGATCGCTCGGGAGTACGGGCTCACCGCGATGGTCTGCGCCTGCAAGAACTTCGACATGCCCGGAGAGGTCTGCTCGGCGGGGCCGATCCGTCCCGCTCCGAGCAGGCTGAAGAGGCGAGAACAGCTCTCTCTCTTCTAGCGGGCTGCTGAAAGAAGCAGCTTGCTAGCCTTCCGCTTGCGCGCCCGAGCGCCCGGCCGGGAGAATGTCGGCGAGTTCCGCTTTGGCAGCTGGGACGGCGGGCGCGACCCCGAGTCCGGTGACGGCGAGGATCTCCTCCTCGTTCAGCGTCTCCTGCGCCAGCAGCCCTTGAGCGAGCGCCTCGAGCTGCTTGCGGTGGACCCCGCGCAGCCTCTTCGCCTCCTTGTAGCTCTCGGTAATGATCGCGAGCACCTCGGCGTCGATCGCGTGAGCCCAGGCGCTGCGGCCCGTCTGGATCGGCTTTGCGCTGATCTCGACGCCGTGGCCGATCAGGAAGGCTTCCAGCCCGGGATCCAACCTTCGGCCCGGCCCTTGCCCCGCCGAGCGCGCGAAGTCCAGGCGCTGCCGGGCGGCCCTGGGCCGGCGCTCGGCTCAGACGCTGGCCGCCTGCGCGTGCCTCCAGGATTTCAAGAAGAAGAAGCCGACGATGAGGAGCGTAGCGAGCGGTGCTAGCCACTCTGGGACGTGGACTCCGAACCCGTGCGCCAGCATGACGAACCCCAGGACGAGCACGGAGTACATCGCGCCGTTCTTTAAATATACGTACCGCTTGATCCTCTCCAGGTTGTAGATCGTCAGCTCCCGAACCACCAGGGCGCCTATGCCGTTGCCGAGGAGGATGAGCGGCACCGAGAGCGTGAAGGCGAAGGCCCCGACGACGCCGTCGATGGAGAAGGTCGCGTCGATGACCTCCAGGTAGACGATCTTCGCGAAGTCGGACATGCTCGCCCGGCCGCTCAGGAGCCGCTCCTCCTGTTCCTCCGCGTACCGCTTGAACCCGTGCGTGATGAAGAACGCCGTGGAGCCGACGACCGCGCCGAAGCCGAGCATCGATGCGCGTTGGAGGGCGAACCAGACGAGGACCGTGAGCGTCACCGAAACCACTGCGTAGAACCAGGCGCCTTGGTTCGCGAAGAACTCCTCGCCGGGGATCCCGAACTGCTTCGGCTCGAGGAAGAGCCAGTGGCAGAAGAGGAAGAGAAAGAAGACTCCGCCGCCGATGAGCAGCACGGGCGCGCTCGCCTCGATGGCCCTCTGCGCCGCAGGATCACCGGTGATCGTGGCCGTCAGCGCCTGCCAAGGCCCGAGCCCCGGCGCCATGACCCAGACGATGCCCCACGGCAGTAGGCCCCGGACTCCGAACACTGCGATGAGGATTCCCCAGGTCAGGAACCACCGCCGCGCCCGAGCCTGCATGGTGGTGAGCGCCTCGGCGTTGATGATCGCGTTGTCGACGCTCGTGATGGACTCGAAGACGGCCAGGCCCACGACCGTCATCGCTGCGGAGGCGAAATCCACGGAAGACTCCTCTATGGCCGATGCGGCCGCTCCAGCGGGAAGAGAGTTCTCTCACGGTGCCCGAAGTTTCACCGTCCGGCGCGTATGCAGTATTCCGCGCGACGTGCCCGGCACAAGGGGAGGCTCGTCGAGAGGGGAGGCCCGAGGGTTCCTTTGGAGGTTCTTGGCTCGTGCGCCGAGTCCAGCTTCAGGCGGCATTCAGGTCGAGAGACGGAGCTCCGGACGGGCGGAGGTGGCGTTTGAGGGCGGGGCTGGTATAGCACTTCACAGGCTCCTCGAGATCTTCGACTGACCGCCCCAATCCGGGACCTCCCGGAGAGGATCGCGGTCGAGTGAGCGCCCGGCCCGAAGGCGGGGGAATCGGGGCCGGCAGAGGTCTGCTCGGACCGGACGCTCCCTGCCCCGTCGCCCAGCTTTCCGCTTGCGCCCTTGCGCGCCCGGCCGGCAGAATCGCCGCCACTTCCGCCCACGCCGCAAAGGAGTCCTCATGAGCGAATTCCAGCAGGTGACCGTCGTCCGGGAGGCGAACGTCTACTTCGACGGGAAGGTGACGAGCCGCACCGTCCTCTTTCCCGACGGCTCGAAGAAGACCCTGGGAATCATGCTCCCGGGAGACTACGAGTTCTCCACCGCCGCCCCCGAGCTTATGGAGATCCAGTCGGGAGACCTGGAGGTTCTGCTGCCTGGAGAGTCCCAGTGGAAGCGGGTGCGCGGGGGCGACGAGTTCCGGGTCGCGGGGAGCGCGAGCTTCAAGCTGCGGGTGACTAGCGTCACCGACTACTGCTGCTCCTACCTCTAGCGGGGACTGGGGCGTAGGGAGCGATCTCGACCCCATCGCCGTCGTCCGCGACGCTGCCGAGCCCTTCGAGAGGAGGGCGCTCGCCTGGGACCTGAGCGGCCTCCCCGTCCCGGGAGCGGGTTTCGAACGCTCGGCCAAAGCTTCTCGGTCAATGCGTCTCCTCGGGCGCGGGGCGCGCGACTCCCGCGAGGTCGACGAGCTTCCAGGCCTCGGCCTGGGCAAACCCGCTCGACTTCATTCGCGCGAGGCGCTGGAAACGCACCGGATCGCGCGGACCGTCGCCGTCCTCCCGGACTGCGGTTTCGACTTCCTCCAGCAGGGCAGCCACCCGAGGATCGTCGAGCACCTGACCGAAGTACTTGCGGGAAGCGCTGGCCTTGCGGCCGATGTACGCGTGGACGGTGTTCAGTAGCGAGACGCCGGTATTGTGGTCCTCGACCTCGTTCACTCCTCGGGGCGTGATCGAACGCCGTCCCAGGAGGATTCGCGCCGCCCTGGGGTAGTTCAACGCTCCGTGCAGGAAGCGCTCGAGGGCCTCGGGCCGGCGGCCCGCCTCGAAGAGGGCGAAAGCGGCGATGAAGCCCTCGGAAGGCCAGACTTCAGTGAGCCGCTGCACCTCTTCGGCCGCTGCGTTCCAGCGGCCGGTATTGAGGAAGATAGCGGCCCGGTGGGCCGCCGCCTCCCAGTCGTCTCCGCACTCCGAGTCGAGCCGGCCGGCTAGGGCGAGGGCCTCGTCGTAGCGGCCCGCACGGTTGAGAGTGAGTGTGAGGTTTCGAAGGCCCCGCATGTAGGGCCGCGTCTCGTGGTCGCTCCAGTAGCTCGACCGCGCGATCCGCCGGGGGAAGAGCCTTCGGCCGAGTTCGATCGTTCGTTCGAAGCAGCCGGCAGCATCCTCGAGCGCGCCTCGCTCGAGCGCGATCAGGCCCAGGTAGTTCCAGCCTTCGGCGTAACCGTCGAAGCAGTCGACGAGGAGTCGAAAGACCGCTTCCGCGCGGTCGTAGTCCCCCTTCTCGTAGAGGTCTGCCGCGTACTCCTCGGTATCGGACGGTACGTCCCGCCAACCGAGAGTGTGGCGCCAGAAGTACGGATTGTCCGCGGTCCACTCGCTCGCCCCCGCGTCGCGCATCTTCAGGCGCCAGTCGATCAGGTGCGCCAGGTACTCGAGCTCGAACCGGTGCTCCCGGATGAGCTCGGCAGCGGACGCGAGGTCCTGAGGGTCGGCGAGCACGAGGGCCCGCGTGAACCCGCAGAGATCCTGTCGGAAGCGCTTCCGGAGCCGTTCGCCCCGATACTCGTACGCTTCGGGGAGGACGTGCAGATTGCTTTCGATGCCCCGGGCGATGGCCTCCCAGTCGAACCGCACCTCCGGGTATCGGTGGGAGAGAAGGCTGCGGAACCGAGCCGCCCCATCCTCGCCAGGTTGGCCGAGTGCCTCCAGGGCCTCCGGCCGAGAGTAGAGGGTGAACAGTATCCTCTGCTGAACCTTCCCGGTTCCCGGTTCACGCTCGCCCTGCGCGAGCACGAGCTGATTGCCGCGTCTGCGCACGTATGCCATGTTCTACCTCCCGAACTAGTTGTGTTGCAGCAAATTATAGGACACAACGGCAAGCCGCAAGGTACGTGGCGCCGACCAGGCCAAACTCTAACCTGCGCAAGGGCTCTTCCGGGCCGACCTCAGCACGGCAGAGAACGCCCTCGCGCGGAACGCCCGGAACCTGCTAGGCTGTTGATGTCTGTAGGGAGGTATGCCATGAATGCCGCTCTGGAAAGGACGATCCTGGATAGACTACGTCGTCTGGACGAGGCGCGCCTGGGCGAGGTGCTCGACTTCGTGGACTGCCTGACGCGCCGGTCCGCAAGAGAAGGCTCCTGCGAGCCTTCCGAAGCCTCGGTCGGCGGTGCCTCGGACGACGTGGCGGAGTTTTTCGGCTTTGCGCCCTTCCCCCACCGGGGCGGGTGCGTTAGCGAAGAACTGGTGAACCGTCTGCGCGAAGAGCAAGACGTTTGACGCCCGCGCTCCTGGACGTAAACGTGCTCATTGCGCTCCTAGACCGGGACCACACTCGCCACCGAGCAGCACGGGCGTGGCTCGAACGTGAGGTGAGGCACGGCTGGGCCTCATGCCCTCTCACCCAGAATGGTTGCATACGGATCATGAGCCAACCGGGCTACCCGAACCCTCTGCCGGTGAGCCAGGTCATGGAGCGGCTCGGCAAGGCCACCCAGACCCGGCACCATCAGTTCTGGCCCGACGACATCAGTCTGCTCGACGAAGCCGTCTTCGATCGTTCGCGGGTGGAAGGGCCGCGGCAACTCACGGATCTCTACCTGCTTGCGCTCGCCGCGCAGCATGGGAGCCGGTTCGCCACCTTCGACGGTCGTATCCCTCTGGCGGCCGTCACCGCGGCCGGACCAGAGCACATCACCGTCGTCTCCTGACGCATACCGTTCTCACTCGGGTCTGGGAAGGTGCTCCTCCCGGTGCCCAGATTTGCTCTGCTCGGCGCGCCATTGGACGAGAGCAGGGGTTCCGAAGACCTGTGCCTGCCTGAGTCAATCCTTTCCTCGGCTGCTCGCGAAACTGCTTGGGGGTTCGCGCTCGGGGGCGGCTTTTACGAGCCGGGGAGCTGCCCTGAGGCCTTCTTCAGCTCATTCCACAAATCGGACACCAAACGTCGATGCTCTTCAGGGCTCTCCGCCCGGAGCCGGTCGAGATCGGAGACGATGCGCTCGAGGCGACGGACGGCTGTTTCCTTTTTGACCTCTCGGATCTCGTCGTGCATCTTGCGGAATTCGAGAAGCTCCTTGCCGACCGGCGCCGAGCTTGGCCTTTCCTCGATCAAGACGGCGAGAGCGTCGCCGATTCGCCCCAATTGGCGGCCGTAGCTGTGCTGGGCGACCACGTCCCTTTCCGTTTCGGGGGCGGTGGAATTGCGTCCGGTCACCGTGATCACGTTGCCTATCGCCCAACCCGGGAGGATCGGTTGATTGAGCTCCCGGGGTGCGACGGCGCTCGCGCAGGCCTTCAGCATCTCTCCCCAGAACTGCCAAAGAGCCCACACCGGGTACTGGCTCGACGGGCCGGAAGACGTTTCCATGAGGTTCCTCCTGGGTAGGGGGCGGAGGCGGGGATGCACGTCCTCCGCCTGGAAGGCGTGACGGTTACGGTGCGTACGTCACCGTGATCCGGCTCGTTCCCCGAGGTGCCAGCACGTGATCGAGCGAGAATGGGATACTCCGTCCGTTCGCCTGGGCGGAAACGACGTGGCCGAACCGGCAGGGGTAGATGTAGCGGACATGCCCCGGAGCCTCTTGCGTGATCCCGATCTCGACCGTGCGGGCGTTCCGGTCGTGCGTGAGGGTGTACCCGAACGGAGCGCCGAAGACGGTCGGAGCGTCGCTTATCCCGATCGTCTCGCCGTGGCCGACCCAGTGCGGCATCACGCCGGGCGCAAGGAAGATGTGGGCGTCGCCGTCTTCATCTGCTTCGAAGAACAGGATCTCGCGCAGGAGCAGCATCAGTTCGGCGGCTGCCCAACCGTGCGGGATGTCGCCCATGTACCACCAGTGGGCGGGCGTCTCCGCGAAGTCGCTCGCGATCGGATAGCAGTGCTGCTCGTTCCACGCTCCGAGCGCCGCCCGCCAGGCGAAGGAGGAACCGGCCTGAGGATGGACGGAGGCCGAACCTGCATGGATGCACCAGCCCAGGCACTGGTCCATCCGTTGGATGTCGCCGACGTAGAGAAAGGCGTGCGCGAGCTGAAGGGTCAGGTACGGCCCGAAGCACTGCCACGATTGGTGCCGGAGCCCGCCGGTGACGAAGTGCGACCAGAGCGTGTCGAGGGTGCAACGAGCGGCGTAGTCGACCCGTTCTCCAAGCTTCTTTCCGATGTGCAGCCTGCAGGGATGGAAATAGGCGAGGGTCCCGACCATCGTCGAGTCGAGTCCGCCGATGTTGGCGGGCCCTGTGGGAATGAACGTCTCCCAGTGCCCCTGTTCCCGCTGTCGGTCGAGCACCCACGCGATGGAGTCAGCCGTAGCCTTCGCCACCTCGCGGCAGATCGACCAGAGTTCGAGGGTGTCGTAGGCGCTCAGCCGCTCGCCGAGCCTGGCCGCCTCCCAGAGCCCGGCGACGGCCCAGAAGTCGTCCCAATAATGCGGCTTGTCTCTGTCGCCGACGTGCTCCGCGCTCCAGCCGCTGTGCAGCAGGCCGAAGGCGCTACGGTTGCCGCGCAGCCAGCGAGCGCCCATGACGACGTACGGTGAGAAGACCTGTGCGCCGAAGCCGGCCTGAGTGCCGAGGATGCGGTCGAAGCGCCCGAAGGCCCAGAGCGCCTGGCCGTTGCTATCCCACTCGCGATCTTCCTTCTCGTGACGCCCGCCGAAGAATCCCCTGAGCGAGCAGGGCCCGATCGTTCCGTCTCTCTGATTGAAGATGTAGTCCGACGTGTAGTGGTCGCCGAACTGCCGCTGTGCCAGGTGCGTGTCTCCGGCCAGCGCGCACGCGATACCTTCGACGGAGGAGTCTCGCAGCCAGAACTCGTCGTAGATCGTCGGCCCGGGATGGATCTGCCCGTCGTCGGAGAGCATCAGCAGGGTCGAGCGGCAGACGCGGTACTGATCGGTCAGATGAGCGACTTCAGACGGCAACTGGAGCTGGGTGCCCGAGCCGTCGAGCTTCTGCTGCCAGTAATTTCGATTGTTCGTTTCCAGGTTGGCCGCACGCTCCGCGCGCAGCGCCGCGAGCCCCGCGGGTCCCGCGAAGTCGTCGATCGGCAGCCGCACGTCGAGTGTCAACCCGTTCGCGCCTACGTCCCAGGCCAGCACGCCGTGGCAAAGTCCCCCGACGTGATCGGTGGCGACTTCCCACCCGTTGAGGGAGGCTCGGGCCCTCATCTCTTCGTAGGCGTTGACGTCGAGGTAGAAGTCGGGGTCGTTGGTGCTGCCGTTGCCGTACATGCCGAAGCGCTGAGGAGGGGAGTCGAAAGAAGGACCCTGACCTCCCCAGACGTCCAGCCGGCTTTCGTTGGGCACGTAGCGGAGGTACGGAAGCCAGCGGTTGCGCGGCTGCATTCGAAACGTGTCCACCCGCTGAAAACCAGTAGGTCCCGCGGGTGAGGCGGACAGGCAGAACCATACCGGCGCGCCGCCGGCGGGGCCTCGCACGCGATACCGGAGGAGCGCGACGGCCTTCTGATCGACGCCGGTCGTCGTCGCGAGCATCGTCTGTTCGACCGTGTACGCCCCGTGCCGGTAGGTGGTCGTGAGCATCGGCAGGTACCCGGATTCGAGCCGGTGTTCGACGGCGTTGGCGGCACCCGTGGCCGGGAATTGCGGAAAACCGAATGTCCGGGTCGCAGGATCGAAGAGGAAGAAGCTGAGGCAGTAGGCGTCGTAGACCGGTTCGACTTCGCCCGCCTGGCCGATCAGGCACTCCTGCTTGTGGTCTTTCACCCCGATCATGTACCAGTAGCGGTAGAACGCGTTGGAGGCGAACGCGTGGTGGCGGGTAGCGAAGAGGCCTTGGTCGAGTTGGGCCGGAGTGTGACGGATGGTCTGCTGCACCCACCACGGCAAGGGCTGCCGCGAGCCCCGTCCCCAGATCCGCCACATCACTTCGTAGAAGAGACCGATCTCGCGTTCCACGTCTCAACCTCCTCTTGGCGGGGTTCCGAAGCTCTCAGCCACAGGGTTCCGGGCCTGCCTTGGAGGGCCTAGACCGCCGCGCGATCGCCGTTCTAGCGGCGTGCCGATCCTCTTCCGGGGCCTCAACAGAGCTCGCGAGTGCTCAGGAAGCGCTCGTGTTTCCCTTTGCGCAGCAGGAGGCTCGGAACCGACCCGTACGGCCGTAAGAGTAGCGTGCGGAGGGCGTTCGAATATCCCCCGTGCGGGGGATTTTTCTCAAAAGCCGCTCGACCTGAGGGAGGTCTACGGCGTCCTCGGCGAGGTAGCGGCCAGGAAGGCCGGTGGACAAGAGAGAGGGGCACCCCTCCCCTAACGGGTCGAAGTTGCGGCACTCTTCCTTACGCGTGGACAGGAAATGACGAGGCAGGGACTTGATTGGGCGCTCGCCCACCCGTGTTCACTGCTCCCACCTATGGAGTCGGGCGCCCTACGTAGTGCCCGTCCGGAAAAGCTCATCTCCGTCCGGGCCCGCGCAGCAGTGAGGGAGTGGCCTTCGGCTTAAACCCCCGCTCAGCCTGTGGTTCTTGACCGACGCCCGAAAACTGAAGACCGATGACTCCATCCGGAAAGGCACTTTCCGGATGGACACTACCTAGGGCTTTGTCGGGACCCGCGCCGCTCCTTCAGCCACGCCGCGAGATCGGCCTGGAGCTTTCGCTCAATCTTGAGGTGATCACTTGCCTCAGGAGGGCGGGTAAGACGGGGGGACTTGACGTTCAGGACGCCGTTCGCTGGTTGCGCTCGTTCACTCATGTATGTCGAACCTACTGCTCCTCAGGGGTGGAGTCGAACTGGTGGGGAAGCCGCTGCGGGCCCGGGATGATTCCGGCGATGTCCGGGTCCTCGTCTCCGGTCTTCCTCGGCATACTGGACTTCCGCTCCTTCGCCTCGAGTCTGCGGGCGTCCTTCTGCTGCCGCCGCTCCTGCAGCAGCTTTTCCCTCTGTCTCTTCAGCATCTTGGGTCTTGCGTTCTTTCCCATGGTTGCCTCGCATTACTGGTGATCGTCCTAATTCAGATGTAGTCGACCCTACGGTAGCCGCCTACTCCTTCTCCATGTCAGTCGCGTCGTCTCGAGCCCAGGAGGCGAAGTCATCCAGGCCGACGTCCAGCAGAGCGTCTTCATCGTCCGGTTCGGTCGAGCCGTACCCCCGGCCCGCGTGGCGGGGCTGTGGGCTGGGCCGCCCCTCCCTCTTCGAGTCCCGACTTTCCTGCCTGCGCTTGTTTCGAGGAAGCGCGTCGGGGCCGAAATTGCGCCGAGCAGGCGCGGGTCGCGCCTCCGTCTCGGACGGGGCGAACTCGCCCGAATAGCTCCCGCGGGAGGGTGTGCCGGTCCGTCCCGTCGCCTCCTCCCGTGGACGGGCCTCGTTGACCGCGAGAGGCCGCCCCTTGAAGAGGTTCTTGTCGAAGCGGCGGATCGCCTCTTGTGCCTGCGCGGGGTCGCTGTACTCGATGAAGGCGAACCCTCGGGGTCTCCCCGTCTCCCGGTCCACCGGCAGGCGCACGCGCATAGGCGAGCCGGCCGTGGAGAAGAGCTCCGCGACTTCCTTCTCCGTTACCTCGTAGGGTAGATTCCCCACGTAAAGCTGGACTGCCATTCTTCCTCTCCTCTCAGCGCTCCACTTCGGCTGATGACGTTTTTGTAAGCTTTTGGGCCATGGTTCCTCGCTCGGCGGGAGTTCTCGGAAGCAGGCACGCCGAAAGCGTCGCTCGCCACCCGTCCCCAAAAAACAAAAGGGGGGCCCGATTCCTCGGGTCCCTCTTCGCGCGTCCGAGCCGTCCGTCGACGTTCAAATCCCAATCGTGTACCTACCATAGGCGCCTTTGCCGGCAATGTCCAAGGAACTCGTCCCTAACCTGCAGAAAAGAACAGGCGCGCGGAGAGCGCTCCGGAAGTCCCCGTTTCGGTCGCCAGGCAAGAGGCGTTCAGAAACACTCCTTACAGTAGACGGGCCGCTCCTGCGTCGGCCGGAAGGGCACCTGCGCTTCTCGGCCGCAGCCGGCGCATACCGCCGAAAACATCCGATCTCTTTGCTGCTTCTCGTAAAAGCCGTCGCGCCCGATCAGGCAATGGAGGTCCGAAAGGTGAGGAAGTCGCCTCGCTTCGGCCTCTCTTCGCGCAGGCGCACGGCCCGCTGGATCTCTCGTACGACTTCGGCGCGCGTGAGCTCCCGATAGGCAAGGATGCGGTACACGATACCCGCTTCATGATCGTAAAATTCGCTGACGACGTCCGGACGCTCCATGCCTTCACCTTCGGCTTTAGGGTTCGCGGCAGTCCGGCTCGTGCGCACCGAGTCTTCCGCCCGGAAAGGAGCGCTTCGAGGGACTGAGCTTGACGAAGTTGCCCGGCTTTCAAGCCTCCGAGCGTTTCCGGGCGGCACTGCTCGGCGGAGGCTCCTCCGGGAGGTCGAGGCAGACGCGGTAGACAGGCATGAACGCTTCGAAGAGCTGCGCGAGATCCCGCCCGATCTTCCGCCCCCGTCCCACGGCGCGGTCTTTCGGCATTGCTGTGACGCACTCGAGGAGGGCTCCCGCCTCCGGGCCTGCGCTCTCAAGAAAGGCGCTCAGACTCGGAACCTCGGCCGACATCGAGCGGGAGGGATACGCGTGACGGCAGCCCTCTACTTGTAGGCTTCGGGTGCCGAGCGGTCAAGGAATCGTTTCCCGCAGCAGCGTTCCCGGCGGGTAGGGATGTCTGCCGTTCTATCGCTCTCGGCCCAGCGGCACCATCGCACAGGGAACCCGGAGCGAAACCTGCGGTCGAGCGGCTACGATATGGCGATTCCGAAGAATCTGACGCTGAAACCTCGGCAGATCGCGTATCCATCCCACGACCGACACCAAGGGCGTAGTCCACGTCGGAGCTCCTGAGTCATTCCCTCCCGAGGAGGCCGCGTGCGAATGGCGGGGGTCCGGAGTTCTGGATCCGTCCCAATCCAAACCGTTTCGAAGCGCCGGCTGACACCCCACGAGCACGGTCTCGTCCCGCTCACAACGACATCGGCAGAGTGTTCCGGGGGATTCCCGAGCGCCGTCCGTTTCTGGTGAGGAGGGCGCATGCCGGCCGGCCTGACGACGACCTGAGCGCACGGGACGACCTCGAAACCTGAGGCCCGAGCGTAGAATGAAGGCTTCTCCGCTGGACGGCTGAGTCAGTGGGACGCACCTCGAGTGGAACTCTTTTCAGGAGCGCTCGATTTGTCGGAAGCCAGTTCGATCCCCTTTGCGGACCCGACCGCGACCGCGCGAAGGCGAGACATCTTCGCGGAGTTCCTGTGAGCGGTCGCGCCTGCGTCAACCGAAGCGACGAAGAGCGGCTGCTCGCTGCGGGCACGGGCGACCCGGACGCCTTCCGGGAGCTGGTCGTCGCGCACCAGAGGGGCGCCTGGGGCGTAGCCTCCCGCTTCCTCGGCGACCCGGCGGAAGCGGAAGACGTGGCCCAGGAGGCCTTCCTCAAGATTCTCGCCGCGGCACCGCGGTACCGGCCGACCGCCCCGTTCCGCGCCTACCTTTATCAAGTGGTGACGAGGCTCTGCCTCGACCGGGCCGAGAAGAAACGCCCCGAGTACACCGATGCCCTTCCCGAGGTCGCCGACACGGCGCCGGATCCGGCTCAGGCGCTCATCGGGAGAGAACGCGAGGCCGCGGTGCGAAACGCGCTCGCCGCCTTGCCCGACACGCAGCGCATGGCCGTCATCCTCAAGCACTTCCAGGACCTGAGCTACGCGGAGATCGCGGAAGCCCTCGGGGTGTCCGCGAAGGCCGTCGAGGGGCTCCTCGGCCGGGCACGATCGGCCCTCCACCTCCGTCTGGCGCCGCTGGAGCGCGGATAGTGCTTTCCGCGGGGGTTTTCCTCTCCTGGTCCGTTTCGTAGAAGTGAGGAGCACAACGATGAACTGTCCCCGAGTCCTCGCACGACTCAACACATACGCCGACGGAGAGCTCTCGCGCTTTCGAGCGCGCGGCATCGCCCGTCACCTGAAGGACTGCGCGTCCTGCCGGGCGCGGCTCGCGGAACTTCGCGCGCTGGAGAGTCTGCTCGCAGACGTGCCCGTACCGCCGCTGCCGGAAGGGTTTTCCGCCCGGCTCCTGGCGGAGGCGGCCCGACGGATGCCCGAACGCCGGCCGCAGCCCCTCCAGTGGCTCCCGAGCGGAGTTCGGACGGCGATCTTCGGGATGCCCGTGCCGATGCGCTTGGCCGCCTGTGGCACGGGCGTCCTCGCCTGCCTCGTCGGGGTTTCCACCGGGCGGATCGTTTCCACGGCCGCGCCGGAGGCCGCCTCGACCCGCGCCCAGGCACTCTACGGGATGGAATGGTTCGGGTCGGCGCCCCCCATGTCTCTTACGGCGTTCGTAGCCGAGAGCTCGCCGGGATCCCGCGGAGGACTCCGATGAAAGCGAACCTGCGCCGGCTCGGCATCGTCTTCTCCGTCTTCCTGAACGTGGCCTTCCTCGGGACGTACCTCTACCGGGAACTCCCGCGTTGGCTTCGGCCCGAGGTCTCCTCCCACGCTTTGCCCTACCAGGCGCTCCAGCTCACGGCCGAGCAGCTGCGGGCCTTCGAGCCCCTCCGCGACGCCTTTCACGCTCAGCTCCGGCAGGTCGGCGGAGAGCTCCAGGGCGAGCAACTACGCCTGCTCGGCCTCCTCGCGAAGCCCGACCCGGACCTTGCGGCGATTCACGCCGGGCAGGCGCGGGTGAGCGAACTTCAGCGGGTGATCCAGGACGCGGTGATCGAGCACCTGCTCCAACAGAACCGGATCTTCACGCCCGAGCAGCAGGTCCGGTTCTTTCAGGTTCTCCGGGAGAGAATCGAGGGCGCCGACCTCGGCTCGCCCCCCTGGCTCGGCCCGAACGGCGGCGGAACGCCGATCTGCCCCTTCCCGGCGGCAGCCGAGCACTCGCCAGCCCACCAGCGGTAGATCGGAGAGACGATGAATCTCAGGTATGTGGTGAAGGAGCTCTACCACCGGAGGCGGAGGACGTTCGCCGCCGTCCTCGGTCTCTCGCTGGGGATCGCGATCCTCGTCGTCATTAACGCGCTCTCGCTGGCGTTTCGTCAGGCCGCCCGGGCGCCGCTCCAGGAGATCGGGGCGGAGCTCACGATCCAGCGCTCGGGAGATGTTCCGCGGGAGATGAGCGGCGCTGTCTTTCCCTGCTCCGCGGTCACCATCCGCCGAGACGAGCTCGAGAAGATCCGGGCGCTCCCCGGCCTTCGAGGCATGGGGACGGGCCTCCTCCTCTGGGTCTTCGACCCCGGCCGAGCCTCGGTCGTGCTGGGGGTGGAGCCGGAGAACGACGTGGGGCCCGGGGTGCTTCGGGCCTCCGTAACGCAGGGCCGTTTCCCGGCCCGGGACGAGGCGGCCGCGGTGGCCGAAGTCTCCTGGGCGAAGCAGTCGGGCATCCGCCTGGGGGATCGCCTCCGGGTCGCCGGCACCGAGCTGACGGTGGTCGGCATCGCGGACGCTTCCCGGGCGCCGAAGATCGCCGTCGCGAACCTGTACGTCCCTCTCCCCCAGGCCCAACGCATGGCGGCCTCCTCCCCGCAGGTCCAGTCGGTATCGCCCTTCGGCCCCGCGGACGTCAACCTCGTGTTCGTGAACGCGGATCCCAAGGCGATCGCGTCGGTGGGGAAGGCGCTCAAGGCGCTCCTGGGGAAGAAGGCGACCGTCGCCACGCCCGAATCGTTCCTGAAGTCCCTCGGGAACCTCTTCGCGCTCTCCGACCGCTTCACACTCATCGCCTCGCTCATCGCCATCGCGACGGCCGTGCTGGTCACCTTCAAGACAATGGCCGGCAACACGGCCGAGCGCGTCCGCGAGGTCGGCGTTCTCAAGGCGGTCGGTTGGACCGACCGGAACGTCACCCTCCAGTTGACGGCGGAGGCAGTTCTCCAGTCCCTCCTCGGGGGAGCGCTCGGGCTCGCGTGCGCCTTCCTGATCGGGCAGGCCCTGGGCTTCGTCACGATCCGAATCCCGATCCCCTGGGAGATGAGCCCGACCCCCCACTTCCTCCCCGGCGGCGGCGTGCCCCTCTTCAAGACGGTACGGCTGGCGGTCCGCATTCCCTGGCAGCTCGCCGGCTTCGCGGTGCTCCTTTCGATCCTGACCGGGGCCGCCACCGGCGGGCTCCTCGGTCGGCAGATCGCTTCGTTGAAACCTTCGGAGGTGTTGCGCCATGAGTAGGACCCCGATTCTCGAATGCACGGAGCTGAGCAAGACCTACGGCGATCTACCAGTCGTAAAGGGGGTCACCCTGAGCGTCGCGGACGGCGAGTTCGTCTCCCTCGTCGGCAAGTCCGGCAGCGGCAAGACGACCCTCCTCTCGCTCCTCTCGGGGCTGGAGTCGCCGAGCGCCGGCCGGGTGGTGCTCGACGGAAAGGTCCTCACGAGCGCGGCGGAGGACGATCTGGCGCTGTTTCGCCGGGAGAAGGTCGGCTTCGTCTTCCAGTCCTTCCACCTGATCCCGACGCTCTTCGCGTGGGAGAACGTCGCGCTGCCGCTCTTCCCGCTCAGGATGGGCAGCCTCGAGCGCTACGAGAGAGCGGCGGGGCTGCTCGTCCAGATGGGCCTCGGGGATCGGCTGGAGCACCTGCCCTCGAAGCTCTCCGGCGGGGAGAAGCAGCGCGTGGCTATCGCGCGGGCCCTCGTGAACCACCCCCGGATCCTCTTCGCGGACGAGCCCACCGGCAACCTCGACTCCGCGACGGGCGCCTCGATCATGGAACTCCTGCGAAAGCTCCAGGCCGAAGAACGGGTGACCGTCCTCATGATCACCCACGACGCGGCGCTCGCGGAGCAGGCCGACCGGATGCTTCGCATGCGCGACGGGGAGGTGCTGCAGTGAAGCGCGCTCTCGCCTCTGGAGTTTTCGCCTGTGCTTGTCTCCTCCTCGCGTGGGCCTTTTGGCTTCCCGCGGCCCCGCGTGCCGAGCCCCCCGTGCGGATCGACGTGCTCTACATGAACCACGGCCCGCTGCGGCCCGTCCTGGAGGACATGGTCCGCCTGTTCGCGAACTACGGAGCGAAGATCCAGGTCGCCTGGCACGACTTCGAGAGCGACGAGGGGGAGCGCTTCAAGGCCACCAGGAAGATCCGGGAGCACGTGCCGCTTCGGATCTGGATCGACGGCCGGGACTCGGTCGAGGTGAGAGGCGCTCGTATCGAGTTCAACGGCTTCCCGAGCGGCTCGGGCCCGCAGGGGTTTCAGGGGAGATGGCGTCTGGCGAACCTGCAGGAGGCGCTCGACGAAAGAGTCCGAAGGAACTAGAGGGCGCCATGTACCTTCCTTACGTGACCAAGGAACTTCTCCGCCACCATAACCGGACGCTGGTCAACGTCCTCGGCGTCGCCATCGGGATCGCGCTCTTCATCGCGATCAACTCCCTCGCCGCGGCCTTTCGAGAGGCCTCCCGCGCTCCGCTCCGGAGCCTCGGCGCGGACCTCGTCCTCCAGCGCTCCGAGAGCCGGTCCGCGCCCCCCGGCGCGCCGCCAAGGATGACCGGCATCCGGCTGCCGTTCTCGAACCAGATCCTCTCCGCTGCCGAGCTGCAGAAGCTCCAGCGCATCGGCGGCGTCGGCGCCTCCTCCGCGTCGCTCCTGCTCTGGGAGTTCGCGCCGGAGGGGTTTCGGACGCTCCTCGGGATCGACCCGAGCGGGCACTCCGGCCTCGGGCCGCTGAAGGCCAAGGATTGGATCCAGGAAGGGCGCTTCCCCGAACGGCAGGGCGAGGTGGCGCTCGAGAAGCACTTCGCGAAGTTTCACGGCGTCCGGGTCGGAGGCGAGTTCCCGGCGGGCGACAGGACCTTGAAGGTCGTGGGCCTCCTCGCGGTCAAGGAGGGCTCTCAGCTCGCTTCCGCGAACGTCTACCTGACGCTTGCCGACGCGCGGGCGCTGCTGGGGGCCGGGCCCGAGGCGGTCAACCTCGTCCACCTGCGCCTGCGCGATCTCTCGGCGCTCGATGCGGTGAAGACCCGGGTGACGAGCGAAGTCCCCGGGGCGTCGGTGACGAGCTCCGACTCCTTTCTGGAGCTGATGGGCGGAGTCTCGCGCGTTTCCGATCGCTTCGCGCTCCTCGCGTCCCTGGCAGCGCTCGCCGGCGCCGTGCTCCTGATCGTCAGGACGATGCTCGCGAACCTCGTGGAGCGCTCCCATGAGATCGGGGTCCTGAAAGCGGTCGGTTGGACCAGCAAGGACGTCCAGCGACAACTCGGCGGGGAAGCCTTCGCGCAGGCGCTCACAGGGGGGCTCGTAGGTATCGTTCTCGGCTACGGCCTCTCCAGCCTGCTCTCGCTTCTTCCCGTGACGGTACCGATCCCCTGGGAGATGAACCCGTTGCCGGCGGTTGCGCGAGAGGCCGAAGCCGCGGCGCACGTCATTCGGTTGCCCATTCGCGTGACCCTGCAGATAACGGCCGTTTCCCTGGTCCTTTCCGTGCTGGTTGGAATGCTTGCCAGTCTTCTGATGGCCCGGCGCATCGCCCGCGTCAAACCAGCCGAGACGCTGGCGCGACCGTAAGGACGGCAGGATGCTATACGAAGCTGACGGGGTCAGGGCTCCCGGGTCGCGTTGCGCCGTCCGGCCCCCGGACCAGGCCGCCCACGAGCCTCTCCGCGGCGCTGTACGGGTCGGTCCTCCTGGCCCTCACGTCCTCCAGCAGCGCTCGGTAGGGCCCGTCCGCGCCCAGGGCGACCAGGATCTTTTCGTACGCCATCTCTTTGATCAGCCCGCTCAAGTAGCGCAGCTCCCGCTCGGCCGTCCGCTCCCCGAGAACGCCCGAGCTCCGGAGGTCCGTCCGGTGCTCGAGGAAGGCGTCCACCAGTTCGACGATCCCCTCGCCCCGCACGGCCACGGTCTTCTGCACCCGAGGGCGCCACTCCCCCTCGCGGTACTCGCGCAGGTCCAACATCGCGTTGAGTTGCCTGACCACCTCGTCGGCGCCGGGCTTGTCTGCCTTGTTCACGACGAAGATGTCGCCGATCTCCAAGATTCCCGCCTTCATGGCCTGGATGTCGTCGCCCATGCCCGGCAGGCTCACGACGGCCGTCGTATGGGCCAGGTCGACGACCTCCACCTCGTCCTGGCCGACGCCGACGGTTTCGATCAAGACCACGTCGTACCCCATGGCGTCCAGCACCAGCACCGCCTCCGCGGCAGTTCGGCAGAGGCCGCCCAGATGCCCGCGGGTGGCCATGGAGCGGACGAAGACCCCTTCGTCGGTCGCGTGCCGCTGCATCCGGACCCGATCGCCGAGGATGGCTCCTCCGGAGAAGGGGCTCGAGGGGTCGATGGCGACGACCCCCACCGACAGGTGGCGGCGCCGGAACTCTCCGATGATCCTGTCCACCAGGGTGGACTTTCCGGCGCCCGGGGGGCCGGTGATCCCCAGGACGTGGGCCCGCCCCGTGTGGGGATAGAGGGCTTTCAGCCCCTCGATGCCCGCGGGGTCTCCCTCTTCCAAGAGGCGGATCAGGCGGGCACCCGCCCGCTGGTCGCCTTCCAGAGCCTTGTCTGCATACCGGTCCATGTCCCCTCCATCGCGCTTCCCCTGGCCTCTCAGGCCTCGCCCTTCCTTCACCGTTCCGTGCCGAGCTCCCGGCCGAGGTAGGCCCGCTGGACGTCCGGATGGGCCAGAAGCTCCTCGGAAGTAGCCTCGAGGACCACCCTGCCCGTCTCCAGGACGTAGCCGCGATCCGCAATCCCCAGGGCTGCCTTCGCGTTCTGCTCGACCAGGAGGATCGTCATGCCGCGTTCCCGTCGAAGCCGCGCCACGTGTTCCAGGATCTCCCGGACCACCAACGGCGCGAGCCCCATCGAAGGCTCATCGAGCAAGAGCACCGCGGGCCGCGAGAGCAGCGCCCGTCCGATGGCCAGCATCTGCTGCTCGCCGCCCGAGAGGGTGCCGGCTACCTGCCTGCGCCTCTCCGCCAGGCGCGGAAAGAGCCCGAACACCTCCTCCACCTCCCCACGGATCGAGTTCGCGGCCCGAAGCGAGAAGCGGTGATAGGCGCCCAGGAGCAGGTTGTCCTCCACCGAGAGGGGCTTGAAGATCCGCCGCCCCTCCGGCACGAGCGCCATCCCCTCCCGCACGATCCGGTCCGGCCGCCTCCGCGTGATCGCCCGGCCGCCCAGCAGCACCTCGCCGCCGGCGGACCGGGTGAGCCCCGAAACGGCCGACAAAAGGGTAGTCTTCCCGGCGCCGTTGGCACCGATCAGCGCCACGATCTCCTTTTCGCGGACCTGGAGAGAGACGGCCTTGAGCGCGTGGATCATGCCGTAGTAGACCTGCAGGCCCTCTACCCTGAGCATGGCCGCTCACTCCTCGTGTCCGAGGTAGGCCGCGACGACGGCCCGGTCCCGCTGGACCTCGCCGGGCGTGCCGTCGGCGATCACCTCGCCGAAGTTCATGACCAGGACGCGATCCGACACGTTCATCACCAGGTCCATGTCGTGCTCGACCAGGAGGACGGTGGTACCCCGGTCGACGATCCGTCGAACCAGGTCCCCCAGGGCGCGCGTCTCCTTCAGGTTGAGCCCGGCCGCGGGCTCGTCGAGGAGCAGGATCCTCGGCTGGGCGCAGAGCGCCCGAGCGATTTCGAGCAGGCGCTGGGAGCCGTAGGGGAGCTGGGAGGCCCGGGTGTCGCGTACGTGGCTGAGACCGACGAAGTCGAGCCACGACTCGGCCCGGTCGCGCAGCTCCCGCTCCCGACGGAAGTAACGGGGGGTGCGCAGCAACGAGTCCACCGCGCCGTACCGGCCGTGGAGGTGACCGCCCGTCACGACGTTCTCGAGGGCGGTCATGTTGGAGAAGATCTCGAGGTTCTGAAACGTCCGCACGATGCCGGCCCTGGCGACCCGATGGGGAGCGAGCCCGGACAGGCGCGCCCCCTCGAGGTAGACGTCCCCCGCGTTCGGCCGGTAGAAGCCGGTGATGACGTTGAAGAGCGAGGTCTTGCCAGCGCCGTTCGGCCCGATGACGGCGTGAAGCGTCCCCTGCCGGACCGTGAAGTGGACGTCCTGCAGGGCAGCGATCCCGCCGAAGTAGAGGCTGATCCGCTCACCCCGGAGGGTGGCGCCGCTCTCGGCCGGCCGGCTCACGGCTGGGCCCCCTTCTCGTCCGGCAAAGGAATCGCCCGGGGGGCAAAGAGAGGGTCTCCCCCCGCCGGCACCGCGGCCCGGCCGAAGAGCCTGCCGAGGGCATGCCCGACCTTCTGGAAGCCCTCGGCGAACCCTCCGGGGAAGAACATCATGCAGAGCAGCAGGACCGCGCCGTAGACGAGGACGTCGAAGTTCTCGACCGCGCGGAGCACCTCGGGCAGGCCGGTCAGGAAGAGGGCGCCCATCAGGGCGCCCCAGAGGGAGCCCATTCCCCCGAGGACGACCATGGTGACCAGCTCCACCGAGAAGCCGAACCCGAAGCTCCCCGGCGAGACGAAGGTCACGTAGTGGGCGTAGAGGATTCCCGCAACGGCCGCGTAGAGGGCGCTCAGCACGAAGACGAAGAGCTTGTAGCGGGACACGTCGATGCCGAGCACCGAAGCCGCGGCCTCGCTCGTGTGGATCGCCCGAAGCGCCCTTCCCAGCCGCGACCGCACCAGATTCTGCGCCAGGACGAAGAGCACGAAGGCCACGCCCCAGATCAGGTAGTAGTACTGGCGGTCGGAGGAGGGCTGCCAGCCGGCGACGTTGAACTTGGGGATTCCGGTGAAGCCCGAAGGCCCTCCGGTCAGCCCCATCGTCTCGTTGAGGACGATGTAGACGATGACGCCGAAGCCCAGGGTCCCCATGGCGAGATAGTGCCCTTTGAGCTTCAGGGTCGGCGCCCCGATGAGGAGCGAGACCGCCAGCACTAGGCCCAGGGCGGCGGCGGCTCCGCCGAGGACCGGCCACTGGTACGTCCCCGTGAGGATCCCCGTCGTGTACGCCGAGAGCCCGTAGAACGCGGCGTGCCCCAGCGAGATCTGACCGGCGAACCCTAGGAGCAGGTTCAGCCCCAGGGCCGCGATCACGTGGAACCCTCCCACGATGAGGACGGTCAGGTAGTACTCGTTGGGCAGGGCCCAAGGCACCGCCACGATCGCGGCGAGGAGAGCGAGGAGACCCAGCGGATGGCCTCTGTCCTTCAGCGCCTGCATCCTAGACCCTCTCCCCCAGCTTTTTCCCGAAGAGGCCCGACGGCCGCACGAACAGGAGCGCCAGCAGGATGATGAAGGCCAGGGCGTCCTTGTATCCGGAGGACACGAGCCCGGCCCCGAGGGCCTCCAGGGTTCCGAGGAGCATCCCCCCGGCCACGGCCCCGAAGGGGTTGCCGAGCCCTCCCAGGATGCACGCGGCAAACCCCTTCAGTCCCAAGAGCACCCCCGCGTCGTAGGAGGTGAGCGTGAGCGGGGCGAGGATCACGCCGCCGAGGGAGCCGACCAGCGCCGAGAGGGCGAAAGAGAGCGTTACCATGCCGGCGACGTGGATGCCCATGAGCGACGCGGCCTGAGCGTCGAAGGCGCAGGCGAGCATCGCCTTGCCGACGATCGTCCGGTCGAAGAAGAGCTTCATCGAGCCCAGCGTGGCGAGCGCGATGCCCAGGACCCAGAGGTTCTGGGGAAGGACCGTGGCCCCTGCCAGGAGCACCGGGGCGCCGCCGGTGAAGGGGGGCAGGGGGAACGTATCCTTGCCGAACAGCAGCATGGCGCCGCCGCGCAGCAGGATGGAGACCGCGACCGTGATGATGATCAGGGAAAGCACCGAGCGGCTGCGCACCGGCCGGATCGTCAGGCGGTCAACGACGACCCCGAGGGCGGTGACGGCGACGACCGACAGGAGCACGGCCGCGGGCAGGGGCAGGTGGCCCCAGCGCATGGCGAAGACGGCCAGCATGCCGCCGAGCATCACGAACTCGCCTTGGGCGAAGTTCACGATGTCCGTCGTGTTGTAGATCATCGTGAAGCCCAGGGCCGTGAGCCCGTACGTCGAGCCGACCGTGGTTCCGGAGATCACGTATTGGAGCAGTTGCGGCGCAGATGGCATGGCTCTCGGTCATCCTCCGGGGCACAGGCCCCCGTCACGCGAATCTCAGGATCTCGTTGCGGGCCGCGCGCTCGGCCCGAAAGAGGCTTCCGGGGGCCTCGGGATCCGGCAGCCCGAGCGCGATCCCGATCACGATCTTCTTGTCCGCGGGGATGCCCAAAATCGCTCTCACGAGGTCCGGGTAGAGCATCGACGCGGCAAGGTAGGTGCTCCCCAGCCCCTCCTCGCGCGCCAGATAGCAGATGGTCGTCCCGATGGAACCGAGGTCCAGGCACGCGTAAGGCGCGTTCAGCCGTGCGTCGATGCACAGGTAGAGGGCGGTCGGCGCCCCGAAGAACCTGGCCATCTGCACGTAGTGCCGCCGCCTGGCCTCCCCGTCCTCGCGACGGATGCCGAGCTTCGTCAGCAGGCCTCTGCCCAGCTGCACGTATCTGGCCTTGTGTGGCTCCGGCCACTCGTCCGGAATAGGAAGGTCCGGGTTAGGAGCGCGCCCCTCGGCGGTCGCCTCCCCCAGGGCCCGACCGAGCTCCCTGACCTTCTCTCCGTCGGCCGCGACGATCTCCCACGGCTGCGTATTGCCCCAGGAGGGAGCCCAGCGGGCCACGTCCACGATCTTCTCGATCGGCCCCCGGGGGATGGGATCCGGCAGGAATGCGCGGATCGTGTGTCTCTCCCGAACAGCGTCCTGAAGTTCCATCGTCCTCCCTTCCGCCAACTTGGCCTTTTCCCCCAACGCCGCGCCGGAGGCAGCTGCCGCGGCCCTCAGATCACCCCGCACTCCGCCAGGACCCGGAGCTCCGGCTCCGCGAACCCGAACTCCCGCAGCACCGCCTCCGTATGCTCCCCCGCGCGGGGCGGAGGCCCCTGGATTCGGGACGGCGTGCGGCTGAACCTCGGCGCAGGCGCAGGCTGCACGACCCCGGCCACTTCCACGAACACCGCGCGGGCGCGGTTGTGCGGGTCTTCCGGAGCCTCGTCGAGGTCGAGGACCGGGGCGAAACACGCGTCCGTCCCGTAGAGGAGGTCGCACCACTCCTGGCGGGTCTTCGAGCGGAAGACGGTCGCGAGCCGCTCCCTCAACTCCCTCCACCGGGTGGCGTTCAGCTGCTCCTCGGGCCGGGGATCGTCGAAGCCGCACCGCCGCAGGAGGACGTCGTAGAACTGGGGCTCGAGGGCCCCGACCGCGACGCTCCTTCCGTCGGCGCACTCGAACGTCCCGTAGAAGTGGGCGCCGCCGTCGAAGAGGTTCGCCCCTCGTTCGTTGCTCCAGAGCCCCTGGGCCTTCAAGCCGTACATCAGGGCCATGAGCAGAGCGGCTCCATCGCTCATGGCGGCGTCGACGACCTGTCCCTTGCCGGACCTTTGCGCCTGGAGGAGCCCGCAGAGCACGCCGAAGGCCAGCATCATGGCGCCGCCACCGAAGTCGCCCACGAGGTTGAGCGGCGGAACCGGCGGCTCGCCGGCGCGCCCCACGGCGTGGAGGGCGCCGGCGATTGCGATGTAGTTGATGTCATGCCCGGGCACCGAGGCCAGGGGACCTTCCTGCCCCCACCCCGTCATCCGGCCGTAGACCAGCCGCGGGTTCCGGGCGAGGCACACCTCCGGCCCCAAACCCAGCCGCTCCATGACGCCCGGACGAAAGCCCTCGATGAGAACGTCCGCGCTCTGGACGAGCCGCAAGATCGCGTCGACGGCCCCGGGCTTCTTCAGGTCGAAGGCGACGGACCGCCGCCCGCGGTTCGTGACCCCGAACCGACCCGGATGGAAGAGATCTGGAGCCTCGTCGGGGCCTTCCTCCGCTCTCCGGTCGACCCGGATCACGTCGGCCCCGGCGTCGGAGAGCATCATGGCGCAGAACGGCACCGGCCCGATGCCCGCGAACTCGAGGTCTCTGATCCCCTGCAGTGCCCCCATCATGCTCTCCGCTGCCCCTCCAGGTGGCTCCTGCAAGCTACTGAATGGCTTCCCAGTCGCCCTTGATGATCTTCACCATGACGAAAGAACCGTCACCCAAGCCGTTGTGATCCTGAGCCGAGAGGTTGAACTCCCCGGCCGTCCCCTGAAACCTCGTGATCTTCTCAAGGGAGTCCCGAATCGCCGCCGGCTCGGCGGAATTCCCCACCTTGACCGCGTTGACCACGAGCATGATGGCGTCCCAGGCGTGTCCTCCGAAGGTCGAAACCTCCTGCTGGAACTTCTTCTCGTAGTCCCGCTTATAGGCGGAGAGCACCTTCTTCTGGGGATGGTTGGCGGGGACCTGGTCTTCCACGATCAGCCGGCCGGCCGGCAGCATGATCCCCTCGGCGTTTTCGGGACCGGCGAGCTCGATGAACTTCTTCGATCCGACGGCATGGCTCATGTACAGCGGCAGCTTGATCCCGAGGTGGGCCCGATTCCGCACGATCACCGCCGGGCCCGGATTCGCGCCCCAGCAGATGATCGCCTGGGCGTCCGTCCCCCGGATCTTGGTGAGCTGCACGGTCATGTCGGTATCCTTCGGGGCGAAGACCTCGTCGGCCACCACGGTCATCCCGGCCGCCGGCGCCAGCTCCTTGAGCTCCTCCCGACCCGCGGCCCCGTAGGCGTCCGTCGCGGTGACGAGCGCCAGCTTGGAGATGCCGTTCTTCTTGGCGTGCTTCAAGATGGCCTTGACCGCCAGGTCGTCGCTCTGCGGGCTCTTGAAGACCCACTTCTTGGTGGGCTGCACGATCTTCTTCGCCGCGGCCATGGAGACGAGCGGGACCCGGGCGTCCTCGGCCTTCGGCACCATCGCCAGCGTGCTCCCGGTGAGGGTCGGCCCCACCACCGCCACCACGCGGTCCTTCTTGATCAGCCGATCGAAGGCCATCACCGCCTTGGTGGAGTCGCTCTCGTCGTCGTACACGATGAACTCGACCTTGCGCCCGAGAAGACCACCGCTCTTGTTGATCTCCTCTTCCAGCATCTTCACGGTGTTCCGCTCGGGTTCGCCCAGGAAGGCGGCGGGGCCCGTGACGGACAGCACCGCTCCCATCCGGATCGGTTCGGCACTCCGGGCCGGAAGAGCCCAGGCGAGCGCCAGGGCGCACGTGACTATGATCTTCGACTGACTTCCCATGGCACCTGCTCCTGTCTCGTGGGTTGACGGACGAGTCCAGACCACCGGGGCACTCAAGCTCAATGCGCCGCCCTCCGATCGACCACCCGCTTGGCCTTTCCCTCGAAGCGCGGAAGGGAGAGGGGCTCACAGAGCTCGACGACCGGGGTGATCCCCTGGCGGCTCGCGACCTGGGCGAAGATCTCCCCCCTGACCTTCTCGAGCCTCTCCTTGTCCTTCCAGCAGCTCGCGTCGGCCTCGGCCATGATGTTCAGCGTATCGAGGGCGCTCCGCTCGGCATCGATGACGATCTGCCAGCCCTCTCCCACGCCGGGAATGCGGCTCAGGATGTCCTCGATCTGCGAAGGGAAGACGAGGGTGCCGCGTACCTTCAGCACGTCGTCGGATCTGCCGGTGATCCGGTCGATGAGGGGATGCGCCGCCCGGCCGCAGGCGCAGCCGTACGGCTCGGCAGCCAGGCGCGAGATGTCTCTCGTGCGCCACCGGATGAAGGGGGTGGCCTCCTTGGTGAGCGTCGTGATCACGAGCTCCCCCATCTCGCCGGGTTCGACCCTCTCCCCCGAGGCGGGGTCGATGACTTCCACGAAATAGTGGTCGCCGAGGACGTGCATCTGGCACGAGTGAACGCTCGCGGGGCAGCTGCCCGCGACGGTGGACCCGCCCATCTCCGAGGTCCCGTAGATGTCGTGGTAGACGAAGCCGTCCGGGAGCTCGGCCTCGACCTTCCGGCGCACGGCGGGAGCAGCCATCTCGCCGCCGAAGCACCCTCTCCGAAGGATCCAGTCCCGCTTGGGGTCCACGCCGGCGTCGACCGCCTCCCCCACGAGGTATCGAATGAAGCTCGGCGTGCAGCAGATGACCGAGTGCTTCATGTCCCTCAGCCACTCGATCGCCGCCTTGGTTCGCCCCGGTCCGGCCGGGAAGAGGGTAGCTCCGACGGCCCTCGCCCCTGCCTCCGCGCAAGCCCCGCCGAGGAAGAGGCCGTACCCGTAGGATTGGTAGACGAGGTCCTCGGGACCGATGTCGTAGGAGGCCCAGAGCCGGCCCATCTGCTCCGCCATCGTGACCTGCCAGTCCTTCTCGGTGTAGCCGACCAAAGTGGGGACGCCGGTCGTGCCCGAGGAAGCGGCGAACCGATGGATCTGGTCGACGGGAAAGCCGAGCAAGCCGTAGGGGTAGAGGCCCCGCAGGTCCTTCTTTTCGGTGAAGGGGACGTGGGCCAGGTCGGCGGTCGTGCGAACGTGACTCGGCTTCAGCCGGACCGAATCGAACAGGTTCTTGTAGTACGGGATCGTCCGATAACACCTTTCAACCAGCGTCCGTAGCCTCTCGTTCTGAAGCGCTTCGAGATCCCTCAGAGATATGGTGTCCAGCGCCTTGTCGAAGTAGTGCATGGCCGTCCTCTACGCGAAGGAGGTGGGAAGCGAGTTCGCCCCGATGTCTCGATCCGTCGCTCCGCCGGGGTCCGCGGGGCGGGTCCGCACCAGGTCGAGGATCCGCGTGACGATCGCCTGGGAAGTGCTCCTTGGAAGAAAGACCTCGGCTACACCGCTCGCCTTCAGTCTTGCGACCTGTTGCTTCGGTATGGTTCCGCCGCAGAATACCGGGACGTGCGACATGTCCTTCTTTTTCAGAAGTTCGACGAGCTCGATGATTTGAGAGTAGTTCGACGCATGGGAACTGATCCCGATCGCATCTACGTCCTCTTGAACGGCGGCTTTCGCGATCATCTCCGGCGTTTGGTTGACGCCCAGGTACACGACTTCGATTCCGGAGTCCCGGAGCAATCTGGAAACGACCTCTCCCCCGGTGGTATGGCCGTCGAGACCGATCATCGAGATGATCGCCTTGATCTTCTTTTCCGGTTTCATACGCTATTCACCTCCACGAGCAGTCGCTCACCGTTAACTACGGCACAAGGGAGATCCGCTTTCCAGTCACAAGGCAAAGGGGCACTCGATCATTTCGAACGGGTCGTAGCTCAAGCCTCTGGCCAGCCGGATGGCGCCCATGACCTCACCGGCCGTTGCGTAGGCTTTGACCGCTTCGATAATCGAGGGCATCAGGTTGAACCGATCGCCTTTGCGGGCGTCGGCGTAGAGTTGGCTCAGACGATCCCTCACGAGCGGCAGGTCCCGGGTCTTCTTCCACTCCTCCATGCGCCTGGCGATGCTCTCGGAGTCGGCCTCGTGGACCTCTGCAATCGGAATCTCGAAGTCTTCCTCCGGGGGGATGACGAGGTGGTTGACGCCGACGATCAGCCTTTCGCCGCTCTCCACCTCCTGATGGCGCTTCTGCATTTCCTCGTTCAACAGGTTCTGGATGTATCCCTTGCGGACCGCCGCGAGCATCCCGCCCTGTTCTTCGATCTTGCTCCAGACCTTGTAGGCCTCTTCCTCGACCTTGTTCGTGAGGTACTCGACGAAGTAGGAGCCGGCGAGGGGATCCACCACGTCGGTGGCTCCCGTCTCCAGGGCGACGATGTGCTGGGTGTTCAAGGACATCCGGGCGGCGAGCGCCGAGGGCTCGGCATGGGCGTTGTCGAGCGTCGCGTTGTCGATCGCCGTGCAGCCCGCGATGGCACCGGCGAGGGTCTCGATCGCGCACCGCACGATGTTGTTGAGCGGCTGCTGGTAGGTCATCGTCCGGCCCGAGGTGTGGACCGCGATGAGCAGCTGGCAGGCCTTCTCCGTCTTCGCGCGGAAGTGTTCCTTGGCCAGCTTCGCCCACATCCGCCGCATCGCGCGGACCTTCGCGATTTCTTCGAAGAACCGGGTCCCGATGCTTACGAGCTCATACGGGAAGAGTGACACGTCGTCGAAGTCCAAACCGCGCTCGTTTACCAGGAGCCCGCACAGCTCCTTGCGCATCGCCATGCCCACGGCCAGGGCCTGCGCATCGTTGCCGCCCGACTCCTGGAAGTGTTGGCTGATAATAGCGGCCCGCATCCGTATCTTATAGCGGAGCACATATTCCGACGCATCGAGAAAAAGTTTCAGATTGAGATCAAACGGTTGAACGTCGGT
>JACRCS010000881.1 GCA_016218905.1 Deltaproteobacteria bacterium | reverse complement strand
GGGCGCCGGCCATGGGGGTCTGGCCACGGCCGGACACATCGCCCTGCGGGGGCACAGCGTCAATCTGTTCAGCTTCTTCAAGAAAGAGCTCGACCCCGTGCTGGAACGGGGCGGGGTGAAGCTCGAAGGGGACGTCGAGGGCTTCGCCACGCTCCACCGGGTGACGTTGGATATCGCCGAGGCGGTCGCCGGGGTGGACATGGTCATCTGCCTCATGCCGGCCCTCGCCCAGAAGAACGTGGCGTCCCTTCTCTCCGGGTGCCTGCAGGATGGGCAGATCTTGCTCCTGTCTCCCGGAAGGACCGGGGGCGCCCTGGAAGTCTACCAAGAGTTCCGACGCTTTCAGAACAAGAAGAAGATCCTCCTCGCCGAGTGTCAGACGATGCTCTACGCCACGGAGTCGCGCGGGCCGGCGCACGTGGAGGTGATGAAAGCGAAGAACCGGGTGAGGGCGGCGACACTCCCCGCAACCGACAACGGCCTCTTCTTCGACGTCATGAGCTCGATCTACCCGGAGTACGTCCCGGCCACGAACGTCTTGGAGACGAGCATCAACAACACCGGGGCGGTGGTCCACCCGGCTCCGATGCTCCTGAACTCGGGGCTCCTGGAGCGCGCCGCGGCCGGGGAGGACATCCGGTACTACCGGGACGTGATCACGAAGTTCGTGTGTGACAACGTGATGACGAAGATCGACACGGAGAAGAGCGACATCGCGAGGGCTCTCGGGATTCCGGTCCTGGACATCTTGGGATGGTACCGGGAGTGCTACGACGTCGATGCGAAGACCCTCTATGAGACGTTGCAGAGCAACGAATACTACATCGGGTTTTCGGCACCCAAGCATGTCCTGGGATACCACCACGTCCTGGATGAAGTACCCAACAGTTTGGTCCCCTTGGCCTCGTTCGGACGAGCGGTGGGCGTGCCCACCCCGATGATCGACTCCATCGTGGACCTGGCCTCCTCTTCCCTGGCGTTCGACTTCCGGGTCGAAGGCAGAACCCTGGACAAGTTGGGATTGGCAGGGAAGACCCCCGCGCAGATGCTGGAGTTTGTCAACGCGGGGCCGCACTTCTGGGAAGGCTAAGAGGGCAAACAGGGGGGCAGTCCTCCGGGGATGAGGCCAATGGAGAGCGAGGGCGACCTTGAGTGATCCGATTCGCGACAACGGGGTAGTGGGCTCCGGCGGGGCCGGGTTTCCCACGGCCGTGAAGCTGAGCGCCAACGCCGAGACCTTTATCGTCAACGGGGCGGAATGTGAGCCGCTGTTGCATAAAGACAAGGAACTGCTGCTGCACCATTCGGCAGAGATGCTCCAGGGGCTTGCCTGCGCCATGGAACGGGTGGGCGCGAAGCGCGGCATCATCGGCATCAAGAAGAAATACGAGCAGGTCATCGCCGCCCTGGCGCCGCAGCTTCCGCGGGGAACCGAAATCTGCCCACTCAGCGATACGTATCCGGCCGGGGATGAATTCGTGCTGGTCTACGAGGTTACGGGGAAGGTGATCCCGCCGGGAGGCCTTCCGAAGGATGTCGGCGCCGTCGTCAACAACGTGGAAACCTTGATCAACGTGGGGGCGGGCAAGCCGGTCACCCACAAGTACCTCACCGTGGCGGGTGCGGTGAAAGACCCGGTCACGTTGCGGGTGCCGATCGGCATGTCCTTTCGCGAGGTCATCGACGCCGCGGGCGGGGCCGCCGTGGACCGGTCGGAAGTGATCGTCGGCGGCGTGATGATGGGGCGGCTGGCGACAGACTTAGAGGAGCCGGTCACGAAGACCACCGGGGGGCTGCTGGTGTTTCCGGGCAACCACCCTCTGGTGGAGCGCTACCGGCAGTCGTGGACCCAGATCGAGCGGATCGGGAGAGCGGCCTGCGACCAGTGCAGCTTCTGTACGGAGCGCTGCCCGCGCTACCTGCTCGGCCATCCGATCCAGCCCCACCAAGCCATGCGCTCCCTGGGGTTCGCCCCGGACAAGGATCGGATGATCCTGGGCACGCTATACTGCTGCGAATGCAAGCTCTGCAGCCTGTTTTCCTGTCCCGAGGGGCTCGACCCGAGAAGCGTGTGCGCCCAGAGCAAGCCCTTGGCGAGGGAAAAGGGGCTGCGCTGGAGCGGAGATCCGGCAGCCCTTGCGCCGCACCCGCTCTACCGGGAGCGGCGTGTTCCCACCAAACGGCTGATGTCGCGGCTGGGGCTCACCGGCTTTCACAACGTCGGCCCCCTGGACGAAAGGCCGCTGCGGCCGCGGTCCGTGACGATCCCGCTTCGACAGCACACCGGTGCCCCCAGCGTCCCGGTGGTTCGTGCCGGGGACGCCGTGACGGAAGGTCAGTTGCTGGCTTCCATCCCCGACAAGGCACTGGGGGCCAACCTCCATGCCAGTATCACCGGCACGGTGAGGGACGTCACCGGTAGCGCCATTGTCATCGAAGCCTAAGAGCGTGGCGTCAGGAGAGGGCGATGCGGAAACTCGATAGCATTGGTTTGGTGGAGTTGAGCAGCATCGGCATGGGGTACCAGGCTCAGGACGCCATGCTCAAGGCGGCCGACGTGGAACTCCTGGTCGGACGGACCATCTGTGCAGGGAAATACCTGGTCGTCATCGGAGGCGATGTCGCGGCGGTGCGCTCGAGCGTGGCGGCCGGAAGCACGGCGGGCGAAGGGGCCATCATCGAAGAGCGGGTGATCCCGCGCGTGCACCCTTCGGTGTTTCCCGCGATCGCCCTGGCCGTGGACCTGAAGCCGGAGGAGATGGGGGCCCTGGGGGTGATCGAGACCTTCTCCGCCTCCAGCGTGATCGAGGCAGGCGACGCGATTGCCAAGGCGGCCCACGTGACGCTCGTTCGGATGCACCTGGCCATGGCGCTGGGGGGGAAGGGCTTCGTGCTCTTCACCGGGGACGTGGCCAGCGTGGAGGCGGGTGTCGCCGCCGGCGCCGAACTGGCCGGAAGGGACGGGATGCTCGTCAGCAAGATCACCATTCCTGCCCCACGCCCAGAGCTCTTCCGAGAGTTCATCTGATTCCCGTAGTTGTGCCCTGACCAACGCGAAAGCGAGAAGGAGAACCTCATGATCGCCGAGTTCAATCCGTTC
>JACRCS010000894.1 GCA_016218905.1 Deltaproteobacteria bacterium | reverse complement strand
TCTCCGAGGCGACCGGGCCCTGCATGGGGTGCCGGCTCTGCGAGCACGTCTGCCCGATGGGGATCGACATCCGGAAGGGCTCTTTCCAGATCGAGTGCACCCGCTGCGGGAGCTGCGTCGACGCCTGCACGAAGGTCCTCCAGAAGAAGAAACGCCCGTCCCTTCTCGAGTTCGACTTCTCCGCGATCTCGTTCCGGCAGTGGGACGCCAAGAGGATCCTCGTCGCCATCTCGACGGTCGGATTCGGCGCCGCGCTCGCCTGGGCCGTCGCGACCCGGGAGACGATCTCCTTCCGGCTGTCGCCGGTCTACACCGAGTCCGCCTCCACGTCCTCGTCGGGCACAGCCCAGACCAGCTTTCTCCTCCGGGCGACGAACAAGGGAAAGGTCCCGGTCCGGCTCGACGTGACGCCCGAGGGGCTCCCGGCAGGTGCGGCCGTCCTCAGCCTGGGGGACGGGCAGATTCCCGCAAGTACAGAGAAACGCTTCACCCTCGTGGTTCGAGTTCCGCGTTCGGCGGTCCTGTCGAGCGTCACCCAGTTCCGCCTCGTGATTCGCGCCGCCGGCCGTGCCGAGACGTTCCCGGCGGCCCTTCTCGTCTCCGGGAGGAAGACCTCGTGAAGACCCCGAAGCACTCGCTCTTCAAGAACGACGGGAAAGTCCTGATCGCACTCTTCTGGATGACGCTCGCCGCGTTCGTCGTCGGGGTCGTGACGACCTACGTCGGTTCCAAGCGCGCGAACCCGGTGATGCTCGACCTGCAAACCGGGCAGCCGGTCGCGAAGAAGCCTTCCCTCTGAGCTCTTCCTCGATGTCGACGCGGGCTGTGGTCCTCCCTGCGAGCTTCGTCCCGGCGCCCCTCCCTCTGTGCGCCCACTGCGGGCTCCCGGTCTCGAGAGGGCGCGTCCTTCCCGGCGAGCCCCTCTACTGCTGCGGTGGGTGCGCGCTCGCACACCGGCTGAGCGGAGGAGAGAGCGGGCACGGGCAGGCGACCGGGCTCCTCATGTCCGTCGGGATCGGCGCCTTCCTCGCGATGAACGTCATGATGTGCAGCTTCGTGCTGTACACGCAGGGGAGCGAGGCCGACCGCGCGGTGGGCGAGGTCTGGGTCCGATGGGCGCTCCTCGTGCTGGCGACCCCCGCGATGGTCCTCCTCGGCGCCCCCTTCCTCGCGCGAGGGTTCCGCCGTCTCCGCGGGCGGGTGCTCGACACAGATGCCTTGATCGTCATCGGCGTCGCTGCGGCGTACACGCTTTCGCTCCGCTCGGTCCTCGCGGGGCACGGCCCCATGTACCTCGACACCGCGATGGGGATCCTCCTCTTCGTCACGATCGGCCGGTACCTCGAGGCCTCGGCGCGCGCCCGGACGACGGACGCCTTGGCTGCCCTGGCGGCCCGGCTCCCCTCGGAGGCCAGCCGGGTGACGGAGGTCGGCGAGGAGCGCGTCGCGGTCGACGCCTTGATGCCGGGAGACCGGATACGGGTTCGCCCCGGCGAGCGGATCGCCGCGGATGGCATCGTCCTCGAGGGAGAGGCGAGCGTCTCGGAGGCCGAGATCACCGGGGAACCGCTCCCGGCGACACGGGGCCCGGGCGACGCGGTCGCCGCCTGCACGTTGAATCTCGACGGGAGCCTCCTCGTCGAGGTCAAGCGGACCGGAGCCGACACGACCGTGGCGCGCGTCGTCCGGCTCGTCGAGGAGGCCCGCGCCGGCAAATACCCGTTCGCCCAGCTGGTCGACCGGATTTCCGCCGCCTTCGTCCCGTTCGTCCTCGCCCTCGCCGCAGCCACCTTCGTGTACTGGACTCGCCGGGCCGGCGTGGGAGAGGGGGTCCTGAGCAGCCTCTCGGTCCTCCTCATTGCCTGCCCCTGCGCCATCGGCATCGCCACACCTCTTGCGTGCACTGCGGCGGCGGGCCGAGCCGCTGCTGCCGGTGTCCTCGTCCGCTCCGGCGAGGCGTTCGAGCGTCTCGCGCGGGCGAAACGCGCCTTCCTCGACAAGACCGGAACGCTGACGAAGGGCGAGCTGGAGCTCGCGGCGGTGACGCCGGCCGCGGGCCGGACGGAGGCGTCGCTTTTCGCGCTCGCGGTGGCCGTGGAGGCGGGCTCCGAGCACCCCGTCGCCGTCGCGATCCGGCGCGAAGCCTCGCGGCGCGGTGTGAGCCCCGTGCCCGTCTCGGCCTTCCGCGCGTTCCCGGGACGAGGCGTCGAGGCCGTGCTCGCGTTCGGCGCCGGAGACGGCTCTCGGGCGAAAGCGGCAGGGATCTCCCTCGTGAGGATCGGAACGCCTTCTTACGCAGGCGGGCCGGCGGAAACGGACGAAACGAACGGGGCGAGCGGAACGAACGGGGCGAACGGTACAGTGGTTCACGTCGGGGTCGACGGGGCGTATGTCGGGTCCCTGGCATTCCGGGACGAGGTTCGCCCGACAGCGCGCGCGGCCGTAGCAGGTCTCGAGGCGAAGGGCCTCGCGGTCGAGGTCCTGAGCGGAGACCGCGCCCCGTCTGTCGAGGCATTCGCAGCCGGTTTCCCGGGGCTCGCGGCCTCTGCTGGCCTCCTGCCCGAGGAGAAGCTGGAGCGGGTGCGGGCTTCCATCGCTACGGGCGAGGAACCGCTGATGGTCGGGGACGGCATCAACGACGCTCCGGCCCTCTCGGGAGCGGGTATCGGCGTCACGCTCGAGTCCGGGACCGATCTGGCGCGTGAGGTTTCCGACGTGACGATTCTGGGCGGAGATCTCTCGAAGCTCCCGTGGACCGTCGGCTTGGCCCGCAGGACGGTCGGCGTGGCCCGCGTGAACCTCTTCTGGGCCTTCTTCTACAACGCCATCGGCCTCGCCCTCGCGGTGACGGGCCACCTCCACCCGCTCTTCGGCGCGGTCGCGATGATGGCCTCCAGCCTGTTCGTCGTCGTCCACTCACAGCGCCTGTCGCGCTACCCGCTCCCGGGGACGGAAGCTTGAACGACGCCCCGATCTGGGCCGTTGCCGCCGTCGTGACGTTCGCCGCTTCCGTCCACTGCGTCGGGATGTGCGGAGGACTGTCCTTGGCGGTGGGCACCGCGCGGGGGAGCGCGAGGTGGCGCATCCTCTCCGGCCAGGTCCTCCTCCAGACCGGAAAGGCCGCGACCTATGCCTTTCTGGGCGCCATAGCGGGCGCCTTCGGGCACGCCCTCGTCCGTTATCCCCTCTTCGGCTGGACTGGGCGAATCCTCACTCTCGTCGCTGGGATCGCGATCGTCCTCGCCGGGCTCTCGCTCCTCGGCCTCCGGTCGACGAAGGGGGGCACCCAGATGGGCCCCCTCTGGAAGCTCTGGGGCCGGTTCGTCGGGCCGCTCCTCTCAGAGCGACCCAGGGGTTTCTCCCTGATCGTCGGGATGGCGATGGGGTTTCTCCCCTGCCCGCTCGTCTATGCGGGGCTGGCGGTCGCCGCGGCGAGCGCCAGCGCGGCGGCGGGCGCCGCGATCATGGCGGGGGTCGCCCTCGGGACGGTTCCCGCCCTGACTCTCGTCGCGGTCTCGGGATCGCTCTTCCCTGCGGACCTCAGAACCCGGCTCGCCCGGGTGGCCGGCTTGCTCCTACTCGTCGTCGGGGCGTTCGCACTGACGCGGGGGCTCGGGCTTCACTAAGAGGACTAGAATGACCCTCGCGAGTGAGCCCGGAGTAATGGCCGCTTAGGAGAAGCGCTCTCCTGCCGGACCGCGATCGCCTCCTGGATAACGAGCATCGTCCCTGGGAAGCGATCCGGCAGGTCGGCTCGGCTGCCCGGCGACGAGGACAGCGGCGAAGGCCGACGCCGCGATCCGCGGACGAATGGCCCGATCCGTCCGCCGGAACACCTTTCCTGCGGGTGCCCTGATCTGAGTCGCCACCGTGGCGAGAGACCTCCCTCCGAGGCCAGGAGGTTGTTCATGCCCGAGAGGACGGCCCTTCGCAGCTCGACGGTCGGCAAGGTCTACGTCATCCTCGCTCTCTTTATTGCGATCATTCTCTGCCTGGTTGTCCTCCAGCAGCTCCAGCTGGACGCCATGGTCGCCGTCCGAGCGTTCGTCGGGGGCGAAGGGCTCTGGGCCAAGGCGCAAAAGGACGCGGTGCTCAATCTCGAGCACTACGCCCTCTCCCGCGACGAGGCGGACTATCGGGAGGTCCTCCGCCTGATTCGGGTTCCCTTGGGGAACAAGAAAGCGCGCCAGGAGCTGCAGAAGGAGAGGCCTGACCTGCAGGTCGCCCGGGAGGGCTTTCTCGAGGGTCGCAACCACCCCGCGGACATGGACTGCGGGATCGCGTACTTCCGCCGATTCCAGAGAGTCAGGCGCTTCTCCCACGTGATCGAGCACTGGACGAGCGGGGACCGCCTGATCTCTGATCTGGCCGGGGCGGCCGCGGCGTTTCACGAGGAGATCGCCTCCGGGCGCGCCGGACCCGAGACCGTTCGGGCGTTCCAGAGCAGGCTGGACACGCTCAACCGGAAGC
>JACRCS010000901.1 GCA_016218905.1 Deltaproteobacteria bacterium | reverse complement strand
GGCTTTGCGACAAAAGAATCTTCGCTGCCTCCGCTAGCCTGCTCGGCCCTTGACGTTCTCGGCTTGTGCGTCAGCGCTGCGATACGCCGAACAGCGACAGCCGCCGCGCCGGTTTCAGCCCGAGTCCCGGCGGGGCATTGAGGAGTCGTCAGGACGCACTCTGGCTGTACCTCCTGGTCGGTGCGCGAAAGACCGAGCTCCTCGCCGCACGATGGGAGGACGTGGACGAGGAGCGCCGAGAGCTTCGGCTGCCGCAGGAGAACACGAAGGCTGGCCGGACCCACTACGTTCCGCTATCGGAGGCTGCCCTGAGCGTCATTCGGGCAATCCCCCGCGAGGAAGGGAACCCCTTCATCTTCGTAGGAGCGAAAGCCAAGTCCCACCTCGTGAACATCAACAAGCCCTGGACGGCCATCCACGAGCGCGCGGCTCTTGCGCTTTGGCGCGAAGACCCCAAGCTCCGGGAACTGATCGAGAAGGTGAAGGAGGAGGTTTTCGAGAAGGAGGTTCCGGCCGCGACGGCTCGCAAGAAGCGCCTGTTGACCAAGGACGAGCGGGAGAAGCTGAGGCGGGAGCCGACCGCCAAAGAGGTGCAGGCGGCCGCAAGCGTGGAGCTCCCGACGGGCCAGTTCGACGTTTGGATTCACGACCTCCGCCGCACCGTCGGAAGCTGGCTCGCCACGAACGGCGAGAGCCTCCCTCTCATCGGAAAGGTCCTGAACCATGCCGACGTGAAGACGACGGCGATCTACGCGCGCCTGGCCGAGGACCCGGCCCGGAGGGCGATGGAGGAGCACGGCAAGCGCATCATGGAAGCGGCCCAGGGGCTCCGGGTGGTGAAGTAGGAGGGAGCCGGCTCCAGTGATCACGATGGAGGTACGACCGATGACGACCGTTGCGATTCCGAAGGCCCAGGGGGAACTCTCCGAGGCTCTCCGGCGAGTCGAAACCGAAGGCGAGCGGATCGTGCTCGAGCAGGACGGTAGGCCGATGGGCGCGCTCGTCTCGCTCGAGGACCTGCGCTTTCTCGAGGAACTCGAAGACCGCATCGACCTGGAGGAGGCCAGGAGAGCCCTCGAAGAGCCCGGCTCCATCCCTTGGGAGGAGCTGAAGGCCGAGCTCGGTCTCTGATCCGTGGCGTACCGGATCGAGTTCAAGCCCGCGGCCGCGAAGCCGCTGAGGAAGCTCCCTGCTGAGACGCGAAAGCGCATCGCGGCGCAAGTAACGGCCCTCGCCGAGAACCCGCGTCCTCCGGGCTCCGAGAAGATGCAGGGCGAAGAGAGCTTCTACCGCATCCGGGCCGGGGAGTACCGGATTGTCTACGCCATATAGGACGACGTGCTTCTCGTCCTCGTGGTGCGCGTCGGGCACCGGCGGGAGGTTTACCGGAATCTGTGAAAGACCATCGCCCCGCATAGGCCGACGGGCCGAACGGACTTTGAGGACTGCTACTGCATCGAAGGGAGTCCCGAACTTCCATTCACCCCCGTGTACCCTTCGGGTCCTTTTGGACCGAGCAGGAGGAGCACGGATGGGTGGAGGGCAATCCCGGAACCTGAGACTCCGCGCTATCGCAAGAACAGGTTCTTGCAGCTCGTGAAAATTGCCTTTGCGGCGGCGGGAGAGAAACTCAGGCCGCCCGCGATGCCGTCCGGCTCTTCGAGCCCAGCGAGGCCCTGGCGCTCGCGGAGGGAATCGAAACCGGGCTCGCCGTTCACGAACTGACCGGAGCGCCTGGCTGGGCGACGGTATCGGCCGGCGGGATGCGGCGGCTCGAGCTCCCTCCCGTCGTGCGCGTCGTCACGGTGGCCGGCGACAACGACGAGAACGGGACGGGCCAGGACGCGGAAGTAGAACTCGCGTTCAAATGGAGTGGACGCGGCCCCGCTGGTAACTCCCTGGTAACTCCTAACAGAAGGAGGTTAGGCCTTCCTGGCCTAACCTCCTGGTATTACTGGGGTGAGTGATGGGAGTCGAACCCACAACCACCGGAGCCACAGTCCGGTGCTCTGAAATACACGGTTTATCACGCCTTCCGATGCCCTCCAGTTATTCCCGTAAACATGGACTTTCAGGCCTACATGGCTTAGCATCGTTTGTCACGGTTTCCGAGGCCCGCTGGACGCTCACTGGACGCTCATGGGAGGAGCCATGTCCGCACACAAGTCCGAGAAGGGCCAGAAGGGGCGGGTCAAGCTCACGAAGCGGTACATCGACGCCGCGAAGTATGAGGGGGATGCGTCCCGGAACGAGGAGGACGTCCGCTGGGATCTTGAGGTGCGCGGCTTCGGGCTGCGGATCTACCCGAGCGGCACGAAGACGTTCATCATCCGGTACCGGCAGAACGGCCGCCGGAAGGGCTACACGGTGGGGACCTTCGGCGTGCTCACGGTCGACCAGGCTCGGGACGATGCCAGGAAGCTCCTCGGCCTCGTGAAGAGGGACGGAGCAGATCCATCCGGGGACAAGAAGCGAGAGGCGCACGGGGAAACGGTTGCCGATATGGCGAAGGCGTTCTTCGAGCTCTATGCCGAGCCTCGGCTGAAGCCGCGGACCGTGAAGGAGTACCGTCGTCAGTACACGACTCACATCGAGAAGCGTTGGGGCTCGCGTCTGGCGCGTTCCATCCGCCGGCCCGAGGTTGTCGGCCTCCATGCCGACCTCGGCGCGAAGATCCCGACCCAGGCGAACCGCACCCTGATGATGCTCTGCTCGCTCTTCTCATTTGGGCTCGAGCACGGCTACCTCCCGGAAGGGGCCTCCAACCCTGCACATGGCATCGAGAAGTTCCCGGAGCGGGAGCGGGACCGCTGGGTCAGGGCCGGAGAACTCCCTCAGCTGATCGAAGCGATCGACGCGGAACCGAACATCTACGTCAGGGCGGCCTTCTGGATGTACCTGCTGGTTGGCGCCCGGAAGTCCGAACTCCTCGCGGCGAAGTGGGCGGACGTCGACTTCGAGCGCCAGGAACTGCGGTTCCCCGACACTGCCACCAAGTCCGGTACGACTCACTACGTGCCGCTTTCCGAGGCCGCTATGGCTGTCCTGTCGACCATCCCTCGCCTGGACGGAAACCCCTTCATCTTCGTCGGTCGGGGCCCGCGCAGGCGGCGGAAGACTGACCCCCCACTTCCGGTGCCGCGACCGCCGACCCACCTCGTGAACATCAACAAGCCCTGGACGGCCATCCGGGACCGTGCGGCTCTGGCAGTTTGGAGAGAGGATCCCAGGCTGTCGGCGGTGGTTGAGCAGGTGAAGGACGACGGGTTCCGGGAGCGAGTGCGATGCGCAGCGGCAAAGAAGCGACGACCTCTCACGGACGACGAGCAAGAGACGCTGAGGCGGGATCCGACCTCGAGAGAGGTGCGCGAGGCCGCGAGCGTGGACCTTCCCACAGCGCAACTCGATGTCTGGATCCATGACCTGCGGCGGACTGTCGGCTCCTGGCTCGCCACTCACGGAGAGAGCCTGCCCCTGATCGGCAAGGTTCTGAACCATCAGGACACGAAGACGACGTCCATCTACTCGAGGCTCGCCGAAGACCCCATCCGGAGAGCGCTCGAGGAGCACGGGCAGCGCATCATGGGGACCGCGAAGAAGATTCGGGTTCTCGAGGGCGGGAAGTGAACTCCCTCCGTTGGGAGGAGAAGCGAGCGATGAGAGCAGAAGCCGTCCAGGTCACGCCCCAGCTAGCCCGTCAGTGGCTGACGAAGAACACGCGGAACCGCCACCTGAGCCCGGCCCTGGTACGACGGTATGCCGACGCGCTCCGCGCGGGTCAGTGGGTACCGCACGGCCAAGCCATCCAGTTCGACGAGAGCGGAAACCTCTTGGATGGGCAGCACCGTCTCCGCGCGATCGTTGAGGCGGACACCAGTGCGGAAATGATGGTCGTCCGCGGAGTTCCGGAGGTCGCGCGGGACGTGATCGACACGGGCCGGCGCCGAAGCCCCGGCGACGTCCTCTCGATGGAGGGTGTGCGGGACTCCGCAACCGTGGGCGCCGCCCTGCGGCTGCTCTTCCACTACGACACGGGCTCCGTGGACAAGTACAGCGATCCAAGGTCCAAGCCTAGCAACGTGGACCTGGTGCAGCTGTACGCGGAAGCCCGAAGCATCGACGAGTCCGCAGCCGTCGGCCAGAAGGCCTTCCGGCTGCTCAGCCCTGCGGTGGGGACCTTCGCGCACTTCGTCTTCGCACGCCTTGACCGGAAGGCGGCTGATGAGTTCTTCGGGGGGCTCATCGAGGGTGCCGACCTGGACAAGGACAGCCCGCTTCTTCTGCTCCGAAACCGGCTTCTTGCGAATCGTGCGAGCCGTTCGAGACTCCAGGCTATCGACCTCGCCGCTTTGGTCTTCAAGGCGTGGAACGCGTGGAGACGAGGAGGTCCGCTCAGATACCTGCGATGGCGCCGGAAGGGCGAGAGTCCGGAGGAGTTCCCGACAGCGATCTAGACCGGGGCGAGACCCGGTTAGAGGCACCCCCGGCGGATCGCCCACCGGGGGCACCAGCCGCCCGGCCCTGGCTGGGGCGCGGACGGCGACGCGGGAGCGTAGCACTCCCGGGAGGAAGAGGCCATGAGGAGTTCCAGAAGGTCAACCAACCTGGGGAATGACGGGCAGAACGTGGGTCTCTCGATCCTGAGCTTCTTGAGCGACGTCTCGGCGGCACATGCGTTCGACGACTTGTCTCCGGACGCGCAGAATGGGTTGTATTACGTCATCGCGCACGCGGAGTCCCTCTTCCGCGGTAGTCCCGCCGAAGACAAGAGCGGAGCCATCATCGAAGCCATATTGAAGGAGGAAGGAAAGTCCCAGGAGGCGTACACCGTCCAGGTGCCGGAGGACACCATGATCGAGTGGAAGGGGAGCGTTGCCCTGCTCCAGGAGGTTCTGGAAAACGCGAGGCGGGGCGACAGCGGGTATGCGGCCATACGCGGAGAAGCTCTCGAAGGCGCTCTGATGAGCCTCTCGGGGATGGAGCACACCTTTTCCCAACTGCTCAGCGGAAAAGGTCCTACCGTACCGGCGCAGTAGTAGAGTCAACGGAAAGGCCCCAGCGCGAACGATCACCCCGTCTAGGCTTGGCCGGCCGAAGACCCGGACCCGCACCGGGCTGGCGGGGTGTCCTCTCCTGCGGAGCGCCCGAGCGGAGGTGCAGCGGTTGCTGGACAAGCACTTCATAGACAAACTGCTGGAGAGAATGAAAAGACCACTCGGCGCTGAGTGGCCGTTCTGCCAGGAATTGTTTGAAAGTTTCTGCCTCATCCCCCCCGGCTCTGACTTTGATGCGCCCGTTCAACGAATACTCTTCCTCATCACTTCGGTAGATGTTGCCCGGCGTGAATCAGAGGCGCTACTGGTGCGTATCCGTGACTTGCATGACGCTCCTGCTGACGAAACATCTTTGAAGATGTTGGAAGGGTTAAATGATACACAGCGGACTGAGTTGGAAGCGATAGCGAGCGCGGCCGAAGAGGACTTCAGGGAGATCTTGCGTCTCCTGGATAGTTTAATTTGTGAAGAAGCGGACTTCATTGGGGCTGCGAAACGTTCACTCAGTACGCGTGACGATGAGAGTATCTTTGGGCACGGAGGTGCCCTCGACCGTCTGAGAGATAAGAAGGCGAGACTTGACTTTTATTACAAGCAGTCGATCTTCAGTAGGTCTCGTGAACATCAAAAAGCCGGCGCTGGCACAGTGACAGGAGGCGAAAACAGTACGAAGATACAGACCGTGCTTACTGAATCACTGGTTGTGGCTCTGGCTGGTAGCGCTGAAATAGCGAGGCTAAGACGTCCCAAGGCACCGAAATATTGGCTCGCCCTGTGGACTCGGCACAGGATTCAACTCCAGGCTTTTCCTTTCGTCTGCTCAGCGCTCGAGGGGGCAACATGGAGAGCCTGGCTCAATCCCATGGGCGCAAAGGAGCCGAAGTCTCAAAAGGGAAGGATCGAGTTTGTGGAGGAGATCCGATGGGAAGCGTGGCGTAAGGAAGGCGGCGAGAGACGCGTGACGCCGTTCACGGGCAAACCGGCAGTGACGAAGGGGACATTCACCGATCACGTTCAGGCTTACATTCGGAAGCGCAAGGAGGAAATGGGCGGATAGGACCTAAGGACCCGAAAACCCCGCCTTAGGATCGGAAGCGCTGATAAGACACTCCTCGGAGGCGCTTCCAGATGAACAGACATGCCGTTGTCGCCGGAGTCCATCCCGACCGCCCCCCCATCCAGCCTGCCGGGTCTCCATTCGAGCCTCTCTGGACTGAGGACCAGACCCGCGTCTTTCTCGGGCTGAAGAGTAAGCGCGGGCTCCAGGCCTGGAGATCGCGGGGCTACGGCCCGCGTTGGGTCAGGCTCTCGGGATCTGTCGTCCGGTACGTTCCCGCCGACGTTCGTGCCTGGGTCGAAGCTCGCTTCCGGTCGTCCACCTCTGACCCCGGCCCCGAAACCCGGCAGGGGGTCTGAGGGGCAGATGGGCCCCCAGACGCGGCGAGACCCGAGCGTGTGGCGCGCCCGGGCCTCTGTAGCCGCTCAAGACCACGTAGCCGAATCCTACATCTCCACCGCGGCGCCCGCAACGGGGGACCTCCTCGCGGAGGCCCTGGCCTACGCCGGCGCCGGTATCCCTGTGTTCCCGTGCCGGCCGAATGGTAAGGAGCCCCTGACGGGCCGGGGCTTCCTCGACGCGAGCACGGACCCCGAGCAGATCCGCGCGTGGTGGCAACGCTGGCCAGACGCCAACATCGGGATCCCGACCGGCGATCCGTCCGGCTGGCTGGTGGTGGACTTGGACCGTAAACCCGGGGCCGACGGCGTGGCCGAGCTCCAGCGACTCCAGGAGCAGAATGGTCCCATTCCCCACACGGCCTGCGCCCGGACCGGCGGCGGTGGGCTACACCTGATCTTCCGTCATCCGGGGGGGATCCGAAGCCGTACCGGCGTCCGACCGGGTATCGACGTCCGGGGGGACGGGGGTTACATCGTCGCGCCCCCGTCCGTCCATGCCTCGGGTCGGAGGTACGAGTGGGTCCATCATTGGGATGACGGACCCCCGGCCGAGGCGCCCGAGTGGCAGCTCGAACTGTTGCGCGGCCGAAACAGAGCGGAGCGGCCCCCGGAAGCTACCCAACCCAACCCGTCCGCGTTGCCCCCGCCGAAGGTGAAGGAGATCCGCTCTGCCCTTGCGTGTATTCCCGCGGATGACCGCGACGTATGGCTCCGCGTCGGCATGGCCCTGCACTCGACCGGAGCAGGAGATCAGGCCTTAGGGCTCTGGGCGGAGTGGTCGCAGGCGTCGGAGAAGTACGACCCCCGCGACCAGCGAAAGACCTGGGAGAGCTTCCGCGGGGACGGAGTGACGCTCTCTTCCCTCTTCGGCCTGGCTAAAGAACACGGCTGGACCCCGCCCCCGGAGGCGAAGCCGGCGACCGACGCGGACGTGCCCCGAGTGGAACTCGTCCGAGGCCGTGAGGTCGATGCGGTGGAGGAGGTGCTCGCCCACTTGAGGCGCGCGCCGAACCTGTATGACTTCGGCGATGAGGTGGTGTCCGCGGTGGATGGATCGGTCCACCCTCTGAACGAGCACGCGCTGCGGCATTACATCGGCGGGCTCGTGCAATGCTGGCGCGCCCATCCGCTCCCGAAAGGCGGCACCGCAGCGGTTCTGATGGATCCCCCGGCGTCGGTTTGCCGCGCCATCCTGGCACTCGGGCCGGCGCGGGAGCTCAAGTCGCTCCGAGCTGTGGTCTCGGCTCCGACGTTGCGGCCGGACGGAACGATCTTGGCTGCGCCAGGGTATGACCCCGACACCGGGCTCCTCATGGTGCCCAAGGGCGCCCCGGCGGCGATCCCGGCGGAGCCCACCGTTGCGGAGGCGCGGGAAGCGCTGGCGGCGCTCTGGCGCCCATTCGAGAAGTTTCCGTTTTGCGCCCCGGTGGATCGAGCCGTGCACCTGGCAGCGCTGCTCTCGGCGGTAGTGCGGCCCGCAGTATCCGCCTGCCCGGCCGTCGGCTACGACGCTCCTAGCCAAGCCAGCGGCAAGACACTCCTGGCCCGGTGCGTCGGCGCCCTGGCGACTGGCGATGACCCCACCGTATGGCCGGCGACTTCGGGCGACGACGACGAAGTGCGGAAACGATTGCTCGCGGCGCTGCGGACGGGCGCCCGCGTGATCTTATGGGATAACCTCATCGGAACGTTCGATTCGGCAGCGCTGGCCGCCGCGCTCACCTCGGGGACGTTTACCGACCGAGTCCTTGGCCGCTCGGAAGCGCCGACCCTCCCGAACTGCGCGCTCCTGCTCTTGACTGGCAACAACCTCTCGTTGGCTGGCGATCTCCCGAGGCGTGTTCTCGTCTCGCGCATCGATCCGCGGATGGCGGACCCTTACCGGCGTGAGTTCGCCGTTGACCCCCTGGCCTACGTGCTCGAGCACCGTCAGGAGCTCGTCGCCGCGGCTCTTACCGTGGTCCTGGGGCATCGGGCCGCCGGAAGCCCGCGGGCGGCCGGCAGGATGGCGAGCTTCGAGCGATGGGACGACCTCGTGCGCCAACCCGTGGCGTGGGTCGGTCGCGAGGTGGCTCCGGGCGAGTACGTCGACCCGATGGACGCGGTGACGCTCGCACAGGCCGCCGACCCCGACCAGGAGGCCCTTGGCCGGCTCCTCCTCGCATGGACAGACCGCTTCGGGGACGAGCCCGTCCTCGTGCGAGAACTCCTCGAGGTGTACCAGGAGGCGACGGCGGCGCTGGCGCGCGGGCTCGTGACGGTACGCGACCAAGACCGGGAACTCGCGGAGGCCCTCGCGGAATACAAACCGGCCCGGGGCGAACTGACGGCGAAAACCCTAGGCAGGATGCTTCTTTACAGGAAGGAACGTTTCATAGGAGGGCTGCGTCTGGAGCAGGCCGGGCAGGACCGAAGGGGGGCGACCCTCTGGCGCGTTGCCGGTTATGCCGGGTTTGCCGGGTTTCCCCAAGGCCAACATGTGAATGAGGTAACCCCCCTGATACGTGAAGTGGCTATAGACAAACCCGGCAAAGCCTGCAAAGCCGGCTCTTCGTGGGAGGCCCCACTATGACCGCGAATGACGTGCTCTCACGCATCGAAGCTGCCGGCGGCGAAGTGGTCCTGGTGAACGGTGAACCGCGCCTCCGCGCCGCTGCCCCGTTGCCCGCCGTGCTGGTGGAGCTGGCCCGGGAGCACAGGGCTGGGATCATCCGCATCCTCCGAGACGGAACCGAGGCCGACTGGCCCGAAAGTATCCCCCGCTGGCCGACGAAGGAGGGCTGTCACTGCGCCTTGTGCTCGCCGCAGGACCATGGATTCCGGAACCGCTTGGAGGCAGCCCGGGCAGCGTTC
>JACRCS010000900.1 GCA_016218905.1 Deltaproteobacteria bacterium | reverse complement strand
AGGACGCAAGGTCCGTCGGAACAATCAGCAGGTGCGTCTCACTACCTCGATCTGCTGACGGGCACGTTCATCGTGCGGCAACTCCGAGGTGGACCCCATCTCCTGCTCTTCCTCCGGAACGAGCGCCTCCTTAAGGAGAACTTCGATATCCGCAGATTCCGCCGATTTCGCAGATTCCCCGGAACCCCCAATCTGCGGAATCTGCGAAATCTGCGGACCCGAAACCCCGCGCCCCCTCTTCAAGCCTTCCCCCAAACCAGCCGCACCTTCAGCCCATTACAGTGCGTCCGGGGCAGGAGCCCCTCGTGCTGGAGCCGCCCAACGAGGATCCCCGGGGCGATGCCGAGCTCTTCGGCCGTCCTCTCGATCCCTTCGTTGCTCCGCGGAGGAGCGGCGCGCAGCCGCCGGAGTGTGGCCGGAGGAACGAGCGTGTTGTTCGCGAACTCGTTCGCTTCCGCCTCCTTCTTGCCCTCGGTCTGCCCGTCATCCACGAATACCTCGGTCTTCCCGTGGCGCAGGATGTGCCCGGCTTCGTGGAAGAAGCTGAACCAGAGGTGGTCGTCGGTCTTGTAACGCAAGCTGAGCTGGAGGAGCGCCTTGGAGGGGGTGAGCCAACGGGTGGCTCCGCTCACGCGCACGCCCGGCAGTTCGGGCACGAAGGCGACGCCCACACCGGCTTCGGCGCAGGTTCGAACGAGCTCGGGCTGGAAGCGGTTCGGGGGATCCCGGGTCAGCGCCCGCACCGTCTGCAGCGCTTCGCGAAACCGGGCAGCGTCGTAGGGCCGGCAGAGCGTCTCACGGGCGATGAGCTCGCCTCGCCGGAGCCACGCCGCTACTGCCCGGGGGTCACTCGCGAAGGCGGCCGACTTCCGATACGCGACATCGGGCGCCGCCCACAGCGCCTCCCATTCCCTCGGGGACGCGACGCCGAAAAAACCGAGGAGCTCCTGGAGCTGGCGGACGGGGTCGGCGAAGAGCTGAAGCCAGCCGAGCTTCGCCATGGCCGTCAGGGGGAAGCCCTTCAGCCAGTCTTGTTGGGCCGAGAGCTGCTCGCGCTCGCGCTGGCGGGCCAGGGCCTCCCGGTAGTTCCTCTCCAGGTTCATCCAGAAGCTCGCAGGCACGCCGAGCACGCGCTCGAACTGGAGGGCGGTCTCCGGCGTGATCGCCGTCTTCCCCTTCACGATCTCATTGATCGTCTTAAGCGGCCGGCCCGTGCGGCTCGCGAGGTCCGCCTGCGTCATGGCGTAGCCCTCGACGACCTCCTGGAGGGTGTCGCCCGGGGGCACGGCGTAGTCGGGTTCGAAGGGGTAATCCACAGATTTCGCAGATTTCCGCAGACTACTGCGGGACTTCCTTGGATTCGGGAACAAAGGGCAAAGACCGGTTTTTCGGTGTTTCCTTCGTTATTCCATCTGCGAAATCTGCGTAATCTGCGGACCGGTTCTCAGCCCCCGTCAGGTACGGGCGCCCATTGCTCGAGAACAGAAAAGGAACCCGGTACTCTCCCCAGGGGCCGCCCGGGAAGCGGCACTCGGCGGAGGGCAGCACGCCCGTTGCGTATCGCTTCGCCTGACCGACATCGGACACGACGCCTCGGTCGCGCTTCTTTGCCTCCACCACGGCGAGGAGGTCCAGCCCAACGAAGAGAGCATAGTCTACCGGGCCCGTCTCGGTCGGCCACTCCGCGATCGCCTTGCAGGCGCCCTTCTTGGGGGCGGTCTGGCTCGGCCCGGCGACTCGATCGGTCGCGTTGGAGTCCCACCGGGCGCGCCATGGAAAGGAACAGGGGTTGCGGTAATCAGATCAAACGACAACGTTGGCCGCTGCAGCCAGGGAGGGAGCGCCCCTCGAAGGACTCCGCCTCAGCAGATCCGCGGGAGCTGCTCGCCCGAGAGCATCTCCACCGGCCTCGTCCCTCCGGCGAGGGTCTCCATCCGTACCCTTCCGCCTCCCGCGGCCGTGACCTCTCCGACGATCGCCGCGTCCGCCCCGAGGGGGTGTCGCTTCAGGCGCGCCAGCGCCCGTTCCGCCGCTTCCGGGGCGACGAAGGCGAGGACCTTCCCCTCGTTCGCCACGTAGAGGGGGTCGAGCCCGAGGAGCGCGCAAACGCCGCGCACCGGCGCCCTCATGGGCAGGGCCGCCTCGTCGAGCGTGAGGGAGACGTTCGACTGGAGCGCGATCTCCTTGAGCGTCGTGGCCACGCCGCCGCGCGTGGGGTCGCGGAGGACGTGGACCGCCCCGCCCTCGGCGAGGAGCTCCTCCACGAGTCCGTTCAGGGCCGCGCAGTCGCTTAGGACGTCGGTCTCCAGCGCAAGCCCCTCCCGTTTCGCTAGCACCGCGATCCCGTGGTCCCCGATCGTGCCGTTGAGGAGGATACGGTCGCCGACGCGGGCGTTGGCCCCGCCGAGCTCCACGCCCTGCCGGACGAGCCCGACCCCGGAGGTATTGATGAAGATCCGGTCCGCCTTCCCCCTCGGGACGACTTTCGTATCGCCGGCGACGATGGAGACCCCGGCGCGGTCCGCCGCCTGCCTCATGGAGCGGAGGATCTCCGCGAGCTCGTCGCGGCCGAACCCCTCTTCCAGGATCAACCCGACGGTCAGGGCGAGCGGGGAGGCTCCCACCATGGCGAGGTCGTTCACCGTGCCGTTCACCGCCAGGTCGCCGATGTTGCCGCCGGGGAAGAAGACCGGGTCGACCACGTAGGAGTCCGTCGTGAAGGCGAGCCGGCCGCCGGCGCAGGCGAGCACCGCGGCGTCGTTCTGCCCGGAGGCCGGCGCCCCGGAGAGGATCGGGAGGATGAGCTCCTCCAGGAGCTGGTGGGAGAGCCTCCCGCCGCTGCCGTGGCCGAGCAGGATGAAGGGCCGGTCAGCCATGGTCGCCGTACCGGTACGCGGCCGCGCAGCTCCCCTCCGAGGAGACCATGCACGCCCCCACCGGCTCCTCGGGGGTGCAGGCGGCGCCGAAGAGCGGGCACTCGGCCGGAGCGAGCTTTCCCTTGAGGACCTCGCCGCACCGGCACCCCCTGGGCTCCCGCGGCTCCTCCGTCGCCACCGGCACGGCGCGTTCGGCGTCGAAGGCCGCGAACTCGTCGGCGATCCGCAGGCCGCTCCCGGGGATTACCCCCAGGCCTCGCCAGACCGCGTCGGCCGGTGCAAAGACGCTGGAGACGAGCTCCCGGGCCCTGCCGTTTCCCTCGGGGGTGACGAAGCGCCGGTATTGGATCTCGACGGCGCGCCTCCCCTCCGTCACCTGGGCGGCGAGCATCGCCACGCCGTGGAGGAGGTCGGCGGGCTCGAAGCCCGTGACCACGCAGGGGACCCCGTGCTCCTCGGCGAGGGGACGGTAAGCGTCCGCCCCGATGATGGTGCTCACGTGGGCCGGGCAGAGGTAGCCGTCGATCCCGAGCTCGGGATCCGCCGAGAGCACCTCCATGGGGATGGGGATCGTCTTGTGGGCCGCGAGCACGAAGAAGTTGCCGAGGCCGCGCGTGCGGGCCAAGAGGATCGCCCCCGCCACGGTGGGCGTCGTCGTCTCGAACCCGACGCCGAGGAAGACCACGCGCTTTCCGGGGCTCTTCTCGGCTAGGGAGAGGGCGTCGAGCGGGGAGTAGACGACCCTTACATCGGCGCCCTTCGCGCGCTCCCGCATGAGGCTTGAAGTCGAACCCGGCACCCGCACGAGGTCGCCGAAGGTGGCGACGATCGTCTCCGGCAGGCGCGCGTAGGCGACGGCCCTGTCCACGTAGCCCACGGGCGTCACGCAGACCGGGCAGCCGGGGCCCGAGATGAGCTGCACCTCGGGCGGCAGGAGACTCCGGATCCCGAACTGGTAGATGGCCATGGTGTGGGTGCCGCAGACCTCCATGAACGTCATGGGCTCGGGGCGTCCGGCCACGAGCTTCCGGATGCGGGCCGCGAGCCCCCGGACGAGGTCGCGGTCCCGGAATCCCTCCAGGATCGTGCCGTTCATTCGGGCTCCTCCAAGAACTCCCGCATGAGGGAGAGCGTCTTCAGCGCCTCCTCCTCGTCGAGCCGGCTGATGGCGAAGCCCGCATGGATGAGGACGTAGTCGCCCACGCGCAGTTCGTCGCCGAGCATCATGGCGCTCGCCTCGCGCCGGACCCCGTCGATCTCGGCGACGAGCGTGTCGCCCGCGAGGCTCAGCACCTGCATGGGTACCGCGAGACACATCTAGCTGCTCCTTCCTGCGATGACGGCCTGCCCCAGTGCGAGCCCGCCGTCGTTCGGGGGGACGAGGCGTTGGGTGAAGACCTGAAAACCCCTGGCCGCGAGGAGGCGGAGAACCCCCTCCGTGAGGAGTCGGTTCTGGAAGACGCCGCCGGAGAGGGCCACCCTCCCGAGGCCGGTGCCTTCCCGGAGGATCTGACAAGCCTCGCCGACCGCCCCGGCCAGGGTGTCGTGGAACCGGCGGGCGAGCTCGGCCGCCGGCGTGCCGCCGGCGAGATCCCGAACGAGCCCGGCCAGCATGGGCCGGAAGTCGACCTCGAGACAAGGGCTGCTCGGCTTCGGGTTATCGGTTATCGGTTGTCGGTTCTCTGACGACCGAGGACCGAGGACCGATGACCCAGCGTCCACCCGGAACGGATACGCCTCGGCCGTCTCGCACCTCTCCGCCAGGGCCTCCAGCTCGATGGCGGCCTGTCCCTCGTAGGAGACGCGGCTCCGCAAGCCGAGGAGCGCGGCCACCGCGTCGAAGAGCCGGCCGCAGCTCGACGTGAGGGGGGAGTTGAGCCGCCGCTCCAGCATGGTGAGGAAGATTGCCCGCTCTCCCTTCGGAATCGCGTCCAGGAACGGCAGGGGGAGCTCGAAGAGCCCTCGCCCGTAGACGTCGTTCAGGTACGAGAGGGCCATCCGAAACGGCTCGCGGACCGCCGCGTCGCCCCCGGGGAGCGGCACCGGCCGAAAGCGCCCGCGCCGCTCGAACCCGCCGTAGCCGCCGACGAGGAACTCTCCGCCCCAGATCGTGCCGTCGGTGCCGAGCCCGGTGCCGTCGAAGATCACCCCGATCACCTCGCCCTCGAGCCCGTTCTCGGCCATGCAGGAGGCGAGGTGTGCGTGGTGGTGCTGGACCGCGACGCGCGGGAGGTCCGGGATCTCCTGGGCGTACACCGTGGAGAGGTAGTCGGGGTGGAGGTCGTGCGCCACGACCTCCGGCTCGATGGCGAGGATCCGCTCCAGGTGCTCGACCGTCTCCTCCAGCGAGCGGAGCACCGCCTCGTTCTTGAGATCCCCCACGTGCTGGCTCGGGAACGCCCGGTCGGCCCGGGTGAGACAGACCGCCGCCTTGAGCTCCCCGCCCACCGCGAGGACCCTCTTCTGGGGCGCCGGGAGCGCGACCGGCCGCGGGACGTAGCCTCGGGAGCGGCGCAGGAAGACGGGCCGTCCGTCGAACACCCGGAGCACCGAGTCATCCGTGCGGACGTGGATCTCCCGGTCGTGGACGAGGAAGGCGCCGGCGATCCTCGCCAAACGCTCCCGGGCCTCGCCGTCCCGGTAGGCGATCGGCTCGTCGGAGAGGTTCCCGCTCGTCATCACCAGGGCGAGGAAGTTCCCCCGAAGGAGCAGGTGGTGGAGCGGGGTGTAGGGCAGCATGACCCCAAAGTAGCCGTTGGCCGGGGCGACCAGCGGGGACAACGGGTTTCCCGCCCGCTTCGGCAGGAGGACGATGGGCCGTTCCGGGGCCTGGAGGAGGAGCCGCTCCGCGGCGCCGGGAACGGCGTACTCCAGGACTTCGTCGAGCCCCGGCGACATGAGCGCGAAGGGTTTCTCGTCTCGCTCCTTCCGGCGGCGAAGCTCCCGGACGGCGCCTCCGTTGCACGCGTCCACCGCCAGGTGGTACCCGCCGAGCCCCTTGAGCGCGAGGATCCGCCCCTCTTTCAGGAGGGCGACGGCGGCGTCGAGGGGATCCCCGCCGAGCTCGGCGCCGGCGCCGTCGAGGAGCCGCAGCCGAGGCCCGCACGCCGGGCAGGCGACCGGCTGGGCGTGGACGCGCCGGTCGGCCGGGTCCTCGTACTCGGCGCGGCACTCGGGGCAGAGCGGAAAACGCGCCATCGTCGTGAACGGGCGGTCGTAGGGGACGCCGGTGACGACGGTGTAGCGCGGGCCGCAGTTCGTGCAGTTGATGAAGGGGTAGCGGTAGCGACGGTCCGCCGGATCGAAGAGCTCCCGGAGGCAGTCCGGGCAGACGTCGCCGTCCGGGGCGATCTGGACGTCGTCTCCTCCTCCGCCGCTCTCGAGGATCGCGAAGCCCTCCCTTCCTTCGGCCGGCAGCTCCTCCGCGGAAATCGCGCCGACGGCGGCGAGCGGGGGCGCCCTCTCCCGGAGCTCCTGCAGGAACGCGCGGATCTCGCCCTCCGCGCCCTCGACTTCCAAGAGCACCCCCGAGGCCCCGTTCCGCACCCAGCCCGAGAGGCCGCGGGCGGCGGCGAGCCGGTAGACGAAGGGGCGGAAGCCGACCCCCTGCACGATGCCTTCGACCGTCGCCCCGACCCTGACGATCGGAGGACCTTTCCGGTCTCTCATCCCTTCCGGGCGCGGGAGGAGAGCCACTCGTACCAGGCCTCCATCCCCTCCCCAGTCTTGCTGGAGACCTCGAAGATCAGGATGTCCGGATTCACGCGGCGAGCCAACTCCCTGCACTTGGCGGCGTCGAAATCCAGGTAGGGGAGGAGGTCCACCTTGTTGAGGAGCATCACGTCGGCGTGGCGGAACATCGCCGGGTACTTGAGGGGCTTGTCCTCCCCCTCCGTCACGCTCAGGACCACCACCTTGTGGTCCTCCCCGAGATCGAAGGAGGCGGGGCACACGAGGTTGCCGACGTTCTCGATCAGGAGGACGTCCACGCGGTCCAGGTCGAAGGCGTCGACCGCGTGACAGATCATGTGCGCGTCGAGGTGGCAGCCCGCCCCGGTGTTGACCTGCTTCACCGGCACGCCCGTGGCCGCGATCCGCACGGCGTCGTTGTCGGTCTGCTGGTCCCCCTCGATCACCGCGAAGCGCGACCGCCCCGCGAGGTCGCGCAGCGTGCGCTCGAGAATCGTCGTCTTTCCGGAGCCCGGGGAGCTCACGAGGTTCAGGACGAAGACCCTCTTCCGGGAGAAGAGGCCCCGGTTCTCGCCGGCCAGGCGGTCGTTTTTCGCCAGGACGTCGGTCTCGACGGCGATCGTCGTCCGGCTCTTCGCCTCCCCGTGCCCGTGGTGGTCGTGATCCGAAGCACACCCGCAGCTCACGCACATCACTCCACCTCCAGCTCCCTCACCCGCAGCTCCTCCCCGGAGGAGACGGCTACCCGAAGACCGCCGCAGGCGGGGCAGGGTTGATGGTACGCCTCGAGCGGGAACTCGGCGTCGCACGCCTCGCACCGGCCCCGCGCCGGCAGGCGGACCAGCACCAGGCGGGCCCCCTCGAGGAGGGTCCCCGCGGTGCACGCCTCGAAGCAGAACTCCAGCGCCTCGGGGACGACGCCGGAGAACTCCCCGACCTCGAGCGTCACGGAGGTCACCCGCCTGCCGCCGGCGTGGCTCTCGCAGATCTCGACCAGGCTTCGCGTGATGGACAGTTCGTGCATCTCGTCACGATAACGTAAGCAAGGCCCGGCTCGGGCTCGACAGGGCTTACCGGATGCTGCCCCCGGGCCCCTTCTCCATCGCGGCGAGGAGCGCTCGGCGAAACTCCTCCACGTCGATGGGCTTGGCGAGGTAGCCGTCCATCCCGGCTGCTAGGAAGCGCTCCCGGTCGCCCACGAGCGCGTGGGCGGTGAGGGCGATGATGGGGATGTCGCGCGGGCAGCCCGGAATCAGCCCCTCCCGGACCATCCTCGCAATCTCGTCGCCGTTGAGCTCCGGCATTCGCACATCCATAAGCACGATGCCGAATCGCTCCCGGGCGAGGGCTTCAACGGCCTTGCGGCCATCCTCTGCGACCACCACCGTGTGTCCTTCGCGCTCCAACAGTGCCTTACCCAGGAGCTGGTTCACGGGGTTATCCTCGGCGAGGAGAACGCGCAGGCAACCGCCGTTCGCCAGCCGAGCCGCCGGCTTCTCAGCGGCAGCAAACGTTTTGCCCGGCTCCGCCTGCTCCAGCTCCACCGTGAAGCGGAACGTGCTGCCTTCGCCGGGCCGGCTCTCGGCCCAGATCCGGCCCCCCATCAGCTCGACGAGGCGCTTGGCGATGGTGAGGCCGAGCCCGGTTCCCCCGTAGCGCGCGTGGACCGACGCGCTCTCCTGCTCGAAGCTCTCGAAGATCTTGGGGAGCCGCGCCGGGTCGATGCCCGCGCCGGTGTCGGCCACCTCGACGAGGACACAGGCGTTCCCCTCGCGGCGGGGTCCGGCCGGGCTTGTCTTCACCGAAACGGCCCCATTCTCGGTGAACTTGATCGCGTTGCCCACGATGTTCACCAGCACCTGCCCCAGGTGCCCCCGATCACCGCGCACGCGTTCGGGAAGCTCCGGGGCAATCTCGACGTCGAACCTTAAGCCCTTCTCCCGGGCGAGAACGGCGAGCGTGCCGAGAGCTCCCTCGATCGAGCGACGGAGGTCGAACTCTTCGTTGTGCAGCTCCACCCGCCCCGCCTCGATCTTCTAAAGGTCGAGGATGTCGTCGATGATCTCAAGCAAGCTCTTCGCCGAGCCCTGCGCGAGGACCAGATACTCCCTGGCTTTGTTCGAGACCGGTTCCATCAGGGCGAGCTGGGTCATCCCCAAGACGCCGTTCATCGGGGTCCGGATCTCGTGGGACATGCGGGCGAGGAATTCGCTCTTCGCCCTGTTCGCGGCGTCAGCCCACTCCTTGGCCTGCCGGAGCTCTTCCTCGGCCTGCTTTCGCCTCGTGAGCTCCGCAGTCCTCTCCTTCACCGCGATTTCCAGCGCGTCCCGATGCCGGAGGATCTCATCTAGGGCCTTCTCCCGCTCCGTCACGTCGCGGAATACGAGAACGACGCCGGTGACGTTGCCCTTGTCGTCTTTGATGGGCGCCGCGCTGTCATCGATGGGTATTTCGGTCCCTTCTCTGGATATCAAGATCGTGTGATTCGCCAGGCCCACGGTTATGCCTTCCGCCAGCACTCTTTCGACCGGGTTCTCCACGGGCCGGCGCGTGTCTCTGTTTACCATTCTGAATACTTTCGTCAGCTTCTCTTTGAGCAGCTCCTCCGCCTTCCAGCCCATCAGTCCTTCGGCAACCGGGTTCATGAACGTGATCGAACCGTTCTTGTCAGTCGTGATGACACCATCGCCGATGCTCCGGAGCGTGGTTGCAAGCCACCTCTCGCTCTCCCTCAGCTTCCTTTCCGTCTTGTGTTTGTACAGAGCCACATCAATCGTTATGTGCAGCTCCCGTTCCTTGTAAGGCTTGACAATGTATCCGTACGGCTCCGTGATCTTCGCGCGCTGCAGCGTGGCTTCGTCCGCGTAGGCGGTGACGTAGACGACGGGGATGTCGAAAAGGCTCCGGATCTTCTCGGCGGTCGTCACTCCGTCCATTCCCCCGTGCAGCATGATGTCCATGAGCACGAGGGCAGGGCGAATCTCCGCCACCTTCTGAATGGCTTCTTCGCCGGAAAGCGAGATTTCCGGGTCCGGATATCCCAAACTGGCCAGCCTGTGTTGCAAGTCAAGGGCTTCAATACCTTCGTCTTCGACGATCAGTATCCTTGCCTCAGACATGGGACGGCCCTCCTTTACGGAGCTTCGGACATCTGTGTGGGCAGCACAATGGGGCGGCCTCGCTTAGTAGCAACAGAAAGACAAGAACCCATGTCTCTCGCCCGTTCGCTTCGCTCCCTAGAGGCGCAGAGGCCGCAGAGGAAAGCCAAACCAAATCAAGGTTTTTTTGTTCTTCTCTGTGCTCTCTGCGCCTCTGCGAGAGATCCGTTCTTTCGTTCTTTCGTGCTTACCCACGGAATTCCCCCTCTTGTGGATTCATGATCTCCCCGAGAAAGGCGGCTACCCGACACGCGGCGCGAAGGTGATGGTGAATTGCGCCACGCCGCTTTTACCGTGATGGATCGTGCCCCGCAACTGTCTTACAAGCACGTTCACGATTCTCAAACCCAGCGACGCCGAGCCCTGCGTCGTGAAACCAGCGGGCAGGCCTACGCCGTTGTCGCTGACGTTCAGCGTGATCTCCCCGCATGCATCCCGACGCAGCGCGATACGGATTTCCGCTGTTCCGCCCGCCCGCCTGAAGGAATCCGGAAAGGCGTGCTTCAGCGAGTTGGAGACGAGCTCATTGACGATGAGGGCGCAGGGGATGACCACGCTTACGTCGAGCGTCAGGTTTTCGACGTCTATGATCGGCTTTACGACCCTCCCGCTTACCCCGTAGGAGAGGAAGAGATTGGCGGTGAGGCTCTGAATGTATTCGGCGAGGTCAATCCTCGCCAGCGACTCTGACTGGTATAGCTTTTCATGGACAAGGGCCATCGAGTAAACCCGGTTCTGGCTTTCCTTGAACAACTCGATAGCCTGCTCGTCTTTTAGATAAGGCAGCTGGAGGTTGAGCACGCTCTGGACGATTTGAAGATTGTTCTTCACGCGGTGGTGGATCTCCTTGAGCAGCACCTCCTTTTCAGCGAGCGATTTCCTTAGCTCGTTCTCCCGCTCGCGCAGGGCCTCTTCCGCCTGCTGGTGTTTTCGGAGGAGAGTCGCATTTTCCAGTGAGATGGCGGCTTGCGACGCGAGAAGCTCCGTCATCTTGGTCTTTTCTGCTGTGAAGACCGAGCCGGAGAGGCGGTTTTCCAGGTACAGGATCCCGATCATCTTCGACTGTTTGACCGCCGGCAGGCAGAAGACGGAGCGAAGCTGCATCTCCTGGACCTCCGGATTGTCCTTGAACGCGCCCTCCTGACAGGCGTCGT
>JACRCS010000898.1 GCA_016218905.1 Deltaproteobacteria bacterium | reverse complement strand
GGCGATCGTCGTGTTCTGTGCCACGGTCGAACCCGGCGCGGGAGACGTCTCGTCAAAGACCGTACCCGGCCCTTCGCCTCCGAAGAGAACCCGGGCCGTGGGGTCGAGCACCAGGGCCGAACGCTGATCCACCACACCGCCGACCTCGAGTTCGTCTCCGGAAACGACTCGCACCGCTCCTTGGCCTTCGAAAGCGGCATAGCTCAGCCTGGACCTCGCGGTGACCGTCGCGCTCGCGGCCAGAGCCGACGAAAGGGCGGTCAGTTCGGCCTCGGTCGCCGAGACCGTCAGGTCGAAGGTCTGATCCGATGAGCCGAAAGACCCAGCCGTCCGGATCTGAGCCGTGACTGGCAGAACGTGAATCGTCGGGCTCCCACCGCCTGTCGGCGAGATCGTCGCGACGAGCTGCTCGCCCGCAATCGACGCCGTCGCGGAAGGGGCAAGGACCGTCAGGACTCCGGTTGCCGGGTCCACCGCCGTCACGGTTGCTGCTCCAAGACCCGGAAGCGGCGTCATGGCAGGCGGGTAGGTCGACGGCTTGTTCGAAATCTGGAGCGTCCCGCGATCGAGGGCCTGCCCCGACTCGTCAAGGCGCTCGAGGAAGACCGTTCCGGCCCCCGCTGGTGGCGAGAATACTGGGGCCTCGATCCCGAAGAGAGACGTGGCCCCCCGCGCCTCGATCTGGACCGTCAGAGCCGAAGGCTCCATCCAGGAGACCGCGACGCGGCCGCCGCCTCCCGCAGGCCGATCAACCCCTATTGCTGATGCGGAGCCGTTTGCTCGAATGCTTCCCCGCCCTTCGACCCGCCTCGCCTTGACGCGAAGGGAACCACCAGATGCACCAGCGCGGTTCGCAGGAATCTGGCCGTCTGCGCAGAGGTCACCGAAAAGGCTGAGGGTCGCGCCAGGGCCATCGATCCGAATGACACCGCCCCCGGTTCCGCCCCACCGGCCGCCTCCGCTGCCGGGAAGCCGCGGATCGCGGATGTTTCCGTAGACGCTTCCCGGATCCTCGAGATGCGCAAGCCAATCGCGGTTCGTCGGGTGCCCCGAGCCGCCATGCGATCCCGCGGCGCCAGGAGCCGATCCTCTCTCCCCCGCCAGCGTGACCGGGTCGTGAGAGCCATCGCCACCGAGGAGTCCGCGCCCCGTGACGTCAATCGCCGCACCGTGGCCGACCGCGAGGGTCTCTCCGATGGAGAGCTCGAGGGGGTAGTACGGAACGGCCGAACCATATGAAGTGACTTCAGGAGACGTCAGGGTCGTCCTTCGGACCGTCACCGCCGAGCCGGGGCCCGCGGACCAGGCGCCGCCTGAATAGAGATGGAGGCTCTCGAACGAACGAGGCCCTCCCGCCGTCGGCGGGTAGAGGCTCAGGGTCGTGCCGTCGAGCAGGAACACGGGAAGAGACTCGGTTCCAGCAGGCTTCGGGACGTCCGACCCGGAAACGACGGAGGTCGTGGCGGATTCGTAGACGTACCGCGCCGGGACGACGTCGAGAGCGGCCTCTTCTACGATTCGGTTCGCCCCCGCGTCGATGACCTCGACCTCGAACGGCAGCGAGACGCCCGCCGCGACGTTGTTTGGGACTCTCCAGACGGCCTCGTAGATCCACTCCCCGGCCGAGCCCGACAGGAGGGCAGCGGAGGTCCAATCCGAAACGAGAGCACCGCTCGCGTCGATCGGACCGCGCACCTTCACGTTGACATAGGCGCCAGGGATCTCCTGGCCCGTTTCATTGAGGTCCCTGTCCGTGACGCGAACGCGGAGGAGGAGATCGACGCCGCCCTTGGCACCGTCGACAGAGGCGTAACCCTCCGGCCAGAGGGCACCCTCGAAGGGCGAAAGCCACTCGGCGACAGGGATTGTCGGGTCGCTGCTGGGCGCCAGCTCGAGGTTCAGCGTGGCTGGGCGAGAGTTGCCACCGAAATCCTCGCACGTCGCCGTGACCCCCACACTGACCAGCTCCGTCAGGGAGCTCGGGACTGTGACAGAGGGCGAACGGAAGACGTCTGATGTGCCGACGCGGGTGGCGACGAGCGTCTCGGGGAGGACTCCTCCCGTCGTCGCGATCGAGACCGACCGAACGGCCGTCTCGGAATCACGCGCACGCACTTCGAGAACGAACGTGTCGCCGATGACGAAGGAGACAGCGACTTCTCCGTTCGGCCGGCGAGCGACGAGGTCCGTTACGAGAGGAGCCGTCGCGTCGTCGGCTACGACGAACGGCGCATCCGCAAAGGCCTGCGCCCCCTTCGTGTCCGTTGCCCCGACCCGGACGAAGAGCGAGCTCCCCTCGGCTTCGGAGATCGGCACGGCGAAAGAGAACGTCTGCTGGGGAAGCGCCGACCAGCCGTCGGCTGGGCGGTCGACCGCTCGGGCGGGAGCCGTGGCGATCTGCTCGCTCCCCAACGCGACGGTCCGGCGTAGCTCGGCGCTCAACGTCAGGAGGGCATCGTCGGTGTCCGTGATTCCGGAGGCCGTCGCCGTCAGGGAAGAGCCCGCGTAGGGAGTCCCAGGGACGGGCGACGTCGCGGCGACGGCAACGCCTCCGACGACCGGCGGAGTGTTCGGGAGGACGCGCATGTCGAGGCGCACCTGAGCGCTCGGGTTCCCGCTCGTGTCGAACGCCTTCACCCATACCGGGAACGGCCGAGGCGACACGCCGTCGCCGAAATAGGCGGCCACGAAATCAAGTGCGAACGGAGACGCCGCCACGACGGCGCCGGGTGAGGCCGCCGGCTCGGTCGGCTCGGCCGAGCTCGCGAAGGTGTACTCGACCCGGTCTACGTCGCCGTACGGGTTCTCCGGCGTGACGTCCTCGAGGTTGCCGAAGGTCGGGGCCAGCGTGTAGGAGGTTGATGAGTGGAGATTTCCACCCGGCGCGTTTGGCGGCAGGTCGATCGTGAGGGCCGGAGCATTGGCGTCATAGATCCGATACTCGCCGATCCAGGCGGGCATCGGGTTCCCTGAGGCGTCCGTCAGGCCGCCTACTGTGAGCCGCCGCCGAAGCGAGTCATCTGTGAAGGTCACGCCCTGAGGGGTTACGACGAGAATCGAGTAGCCACCGCGCGTAAGCGAGGTCGTCACCGGGAAGGCCGCCCAGACCCCCGCGGTGCTCTTCCACTCGAAGAGGACCGCGGCCTGGAGCTGGGCGGGCGTCAGGACGAGAACCTCGCCGAAGTCGATTCGGACCGGCGCATCCGGGTCGACGGGGCGAGCGAGCGACGGGACCGTCCCGATGACACGCGGGCCGTCGGTGTCGGAGGTGGTGAAGGTCGAGCCGATGTCGCCGGAATCGGTGAGAGGCCGGCCTTCGCGGTCGCGGACGCCGCCGGAACCACCCTTGACGACGAGTGAGTAGACCGTCGAGTTCTCGTACCGGGGGCTCGGCGTGAACCTCACCACCTGCCGTCGCGCGCCGTCGACCAGAGACG
>JACRCS010000884.1 GCA_016218905.1 Deltaproteobacteria bacterium | reverse complement strand
GCGTCGCGGAGCATGGTGATCGAGAGGTTGGCGATCTCGACGAACCGATCCTTCGGGACCTCGGTCGGCAGGTCGCCCAGCTTGAGCGACTGGCGGGCGATGTTCTCCGCGTAGTCCCCTACCTGCTCGAGCTCCTGGTTAATCTTAATCGTGCTGTAGGCCAGCCGAAGCATGCCCGCCACCGGCTGCTGCCGCACGAGGAACTCGAGGCACAGGCGGTCGAGCTCCTTCTCCTTTTCATCGATCAGGTCGTCGCGGAGGATGACCGCGTAGGCGAGCTGGCGATTGTTCTCCACCAGAGCCTTCACGCAGTCTCGAAGCGCCTTGTCCACCAGGTCGCACATCTCGATGACCTTGGCGCGGAGGCGATCGACGTCCCGTTGCAGGGACTGCTCCAGGTGTGTGGGCAAGGAAATCGCTCCTTTGTCCGACGGCTCAGCGCGGAGGTCACAGCCGAAGACCTTTGACCGTCGACGAGACCGAGTCCGAGTATCCGCACGCGTTCTACCATGCCCGGGCGGCGTCGGGCAACCGGTCTTGTCCCACGGTCAGGGCAATCGCACGAGAAGACCCCCTTAGCCGAACAACGGCGACGAACAACCGCGCTGCGGGCCGGGCGGGGTTCTCCGGAGGCGAGGCAGGCGCCCCTTGCAGCCCGGTCCGGGGCGCGGAAAGGACCGTGGATCACCCTTCTTGCTGGTTGGGGACACGTTCGCCATCCGGGATCCTGCCTGGCGGGGAGGAGAACCCCACCCGGCCCCCTCGGCGCGGGGGTCCAACGTGCGCTCCGCAACGTATGGGTGAGCTTTCCGATAAGCGATTGCCCTGGTCCCACGGTCCCCGCAGGGAACGCGAGAACCCCCCGAACTCAGGGCCTTCTCGCGTTTCGTCCGGAGGCAGGGAGCGCGAGGCTGCGCCCTCCCCTTCGGTTTCTTCCCCCCAAGGAGTCCGCCGGCCGGAACGGACGAGCGAAGTCCCGCGCCTCCGCCCCTCGAAGCGTCGACTAAGAATGGCGAGGACAACGCTCACTCCGAATGCGACGACCGGGGAGACCGTCTCGGTCTCCCCGGTCGTCTCCGGGACCCCCGTACCCGCGGCCGGCTACATCTCCGCTGGCTTCATGTCCTTCCCGCACGTGCACTTCCCGGGGTTCTGGCTCTGGGTGTCGCAGGTGCAAGAAGGCGGGCACGCGCAGACGTACTTCCCCGCAACCTTGAAGGACCTCTCCTTCTCCCAGCCCGCGGCCTTGAGCATCACGTTCCCTTCCCCGGTCGAAACGGCTGTGGCCTTCACCATCTCCTTGCCGCAGGTGCAAGTCCCCGGGTTTCGCGACAGGGAGTCGCAGGGGCACTTCTCGCCGCAGTTGCACGCGTAGACCTCGTCGCCGGGCCTGAGCTCCATCTTTCCGCGCGCCCCGGCGAGGGATAGACCTACCAGCGCCAGAACCCCCACCAGTGCCAGTGGTATGCCGACCGTTCTTCTCATGCCTGTTCTCCCATTCTGTCTGTGTGGTGAAGTTTGGAATGATTCGCGAGTATATCCCGCCACGCGTCGGCGTCAACCGGGTCCAGCGCCCGCAGGGCTGGCGGCGTCGCGGCCGCCCGTTCTCCACGATCCCTCGAGAGCCGTTGGAGAGTTGTTCTTGCTCTCATCGTCATCGGCCCTTTTCAGCTCACAGACCAGGGAACGGCCGCCTGGGGGCAACTCGATCCGTGCCAGAGATTGGATGGCTCGTACTTCTGGGAGCAACGACAGGGCAAGGGGAAAGAAGTCGACTCATTGAGAGCCTCACCCGACGGCACGAATCGGCCGATCCGCTCCCGGTTCCTACGTCGCGTGCCCCTTCATGGACGCGGAAGCCGACTGTGCACCGTCACCTTCCCGACGATCCCCTATCGGCGCCAGGCGCTGGGGAAGAAGATAACCAGCACGGTGAGGATCTCGAGCCGTCCCAGGAGCATGCAGAAGCTCAGAAGCCCCTTCCCAACCTGCGGAAGATGCGCGTAGTTCTCCGCCGGCCCGACGGAGCCGAGCCCGGGGCCGATGTTCCCGATGCAGGAAATCACAGACGCGAGGGACGTGACCGGGTCGACCCCCAGGGCCGCGATGCCCAAGGTGCCCACCGCGGTGCACGCCAGGTACAGGGCAAAGAACCCCAAGACCCCTTGGAGCACCGCCTCGGGCACCGGGCGGCCGTCGAGCTTGACCCGCCGCACGCCCCGGGGATGGATGAGGCTCCAGGCCTGCACCACAGCGTGTTTGGCGATGAGGAGCACGCGGCTGACCTTCATCCCGCCACCGGTGGACCCCGCCGAGCCCCCCACCAGCATGAGGAGCATCAAGACGATCTGGCACACCACCGGCCAGGTCTCGTAGTCTGCGGTTCCGAAACCGGTCGTGGTCAGGATGGAGATCGCCTGGAACGAGCTGTACCGCAAGTTCTCGAAGAGGTTCGGGTAGATCTTCCCGGCGTTGGCCAGCATCAGGACCGCGGTGGCGGCCAGGGTGAGGGCGGTGTAGAACCGAAGCTCCTCGTTGCGCAGGACGCGACCCCCCCGGTTCGCCAGGATCGCGTAATGAAGGGCGAAGTTTACGCCCGCGAGGAACATGAACAGCGTGATTACGCCGTCTACGTAGGCGCTGTCGAAGGCCGCGACGCTCGCGTTGCGGGTGGAAAACCCGCCGGTGGCCATGGTGGCGAAGGCGTGACAGATCGCGTCGAACCATCCGAGACCTCCCAGCAGCAGGAGGAGCACCTCGGCAACGGTAAGGCCCACGTAAACGCCCCAGAGGAGCTTGGCGGTGTCTTGGATACGGGGGCTGAGCCGATCGGCCGTCGGCCCCGGAACCTCGGCCCGGAAGAGTTGCATCCCGCCGACGCCGAGCATCGGGAGGATGGCGAGGCTCAGAACGATGATCCCCATGCCCCCCAGCCAGTGAGTCAGCGCCCGCCACAAGAGGAGACTCCGGGGAAGGGCCTCGACGTCGGTGAGAACCGTGGCGCCGGTGGTGGTGAAGCCCGACAGCGACTCGAAGACGGCGTCCACCAGGCTCGGCACCGAGCCGGCAAAGCGGTAGGGAAAGGCTCCCAAGACCCCGAAGAGGAGCCAGCCCAGGGTCACGACCGCGAAGCCCTCGCGAAGAGCCATCTCGGGGCGCGTGCGCCGCGTCGCGGCAAGTAGACCGCCCCCGAGCCCCCCGGCCAGGGCCGATGCGGCCAGGAAGGCGCCGTGGACGCCGTCGGCGTCGACAAGGCTCAGGGGAACCGGCATGAGGAGGACTCCTGCGAGAAATGCGCTCAGGACGCCGAGCACTTTCGCGAGCGCGGCCCCGTTCATGCCACGCCGCCGAAGAAGTTCTCGACCCAGGTGACGGCCTCGGGCAGGGCGAAGACGACGGCCCTGTCGCCCGGCCGCAGGACCGTATCGCCGGAGGGGATGAAGGCCTCTCCGTCGCGCAAGACCGCACCGACGAGCGAACCCTCCGGAAACTCGATCGCCTTCAACGGGCTACCGATCCACGTCGGAGAGTCGTCGATCATCATCTCCAGCACCTCCGCCTGATTCTCCTCCACCGTGGCAACGCTCAAGACCCTTCCCCTGCGCACGTGTTTGAGGATGGCGCTCGCCGTGGAAAGCCGGGGGCTCACGCAGGCGTCGATGCCGAGAGAGGGCACGAGCGAAACGTAGGTCGGGCGGTCGACCAGGCAGAGGGCGCGGCGCGCGCCGTGACGCTTGGCGAGCAAGCAAGCGAGGATGTTCTTCTCCTGGTTCCCGGTGACAGCCACCACCACGTCGGCCTTGTCGAGGCCCTCGGCGAGCAGGGTCTCCATGTCGGTGATCTCGGTGTGAAGGACCAGGGCCTGACCCAGCCGCTCGGCCAACCCCTCGCACACCCGGCGGTCCTCGTCCACGACCCGCACGTCG